>NZ_JBJZOJ010000008.1:0-146882 GCF_047200655.1 Streptomyces sp. MS06 | reverse complement strand
CCCGGAGAAGTAGTCGTAGTAGGAGCCGGCCCACAGCACGCGGCCGATCTGCAGCGGGCCGTCGGCGTCCCAGGACGATGCCACCGAGTGGCTGCCCTGGAGCTTGCCGTTGACGTAGAGCCGTATCTCCTTGGCGGAGGCGTCGTATTCCGCCGCCAGGTGCGTCCACACTCCGACCGTCGCCGGCTGCTGGGCCACGACCATCTGGTCGCTGATGTTGCCGCCTCCGTCGTCCTGCGGGGACGTGCGCAGCGTCCACGTGCCCGCGGAGGCCAGGTAGGAGAGGTAGAAGCCGCTGTAGAAGGTGCCGTCCTGGCCGAGCACCGTCCGGTTGCCGTCGGGGAGCGTATCCAGCCGGGCCCAGGCGGACACGGTGTACGAGGCCCGGGTGTCGACGACCGGTCCGCTGGTCGCGGCGTAGCCGGTGCTCCCGTCCAGGGCAAGGCCCTGGTCCGTGACCGGTGTCGGCAGCGTGGTCCCCCACTTGTCCGTGGTCAGCAGTCCCTGCCGGCCACGGTCGTCGCGGGTCGCGCCGCCGTACAGGTTCGCGTCGTACTGCGGGACACCGCCGTCGGTGGCGGAGTCGACGGCCGCGCCGCTCGACTCGTTGAAGTGCCAGTTGCCCGTGGGTCCGGCGCCGGGCGCGACGATGAAGTCGAGCTGCCTGGTCTCACCGGGGCGGCCGCCCTCCACGTCGTCCCTGCCGCGTACCTGCAGGCGGTAGGTCCGCGCCTCCTGAGGAGTGAAGCTCACCGTGGCGGAGGAGCCGTCCACGAGCGTCCAGCCCGTGTCGGTGGAGAGCCTGTACTCGAAGGAGACCACGTTGCTGTCCGCCTCGTCGGGGGCGAAGGTGAACGTCGCGGCGACTCCCGGTCCGCCGTGCGGCGCGCAGTCACCCTTGACGCACTCGGTGTAGGGGCTGCCGATCGTCACCTGCGGGACCTTCGGTCTGGTCGGGTCGACCTTGAAGTAGCAGAAGCCGTCCGACGCTTGACTGCTGAGATGGTTCGAGTAGTCGTCGTAGTACGACCATGTCCAGGCGTGGTACCGGTACAGCTTGCCCTCGGTGAGCGTCGCCCAGTCCTTCGCGACCAGCTTGTTGTTGGCGATGGGCGTCGAGGGAGCGAGCGACTGCCCCCCGTCGGGGGTGTCGGTCCAGGTTCCGTCGCTGTTCAGCTCGTCCAGGTCGAAATAGACGCGCAGAAGGCCGTCACCGCCGCCGGGCTGGGTGTGTGGCACCGCCCGCAGCAACGGTGTCGTGTCGGACACGATCTGCGGGTCGGAGACGCTGGTGTTGCACACCGTGGCACTTCCGCTGGCCAGGCCGACGTGGTCGGGCTTGGCGGGAAGTGGGACGTACTGCACCACCAGTGCCGCGTCGTTCCTGAACCGCTTCCAGGCGGAGGTGTCCGACTCGTCGTGCGCCCGCAGCTCCAGCGTCAGCCGGGAGAAGTTGCCCGCCGCGAAGGACTGCACGGTGGGGGTGAGGTTCTCGTTGGGCTCCTGCGGGTTGTCGTGGAGCTCGATCGGGGCGTCCGGCTGCGACGGGTCGCAGTCCGAGCCGCGCCCTGCAGAGACCCAGCGGTCGACCATCCAGTCGAGTTCGGTCGGCCTGGTCGCCCAGGTCGTGGCGGAGGAGATGTTGTTGGTGCGCACCAGGTCCAGCAGTCGCAGATCGCAGGTGAACGACCAGGTCTCGGTGTCCCGGAACGTGGCGTCGAGGATCTTCTTGCCGCTCAGCTGGGACGGGGAGAACTCGTAGTACAGGCGCTGCGTGTAGCCGGGGCCGCAGTAGTAGCCGTTCCAGGTGCCGCAGTGGCCGACGCCCTTGCCCTCGTTGTCGGAGCCGTTGCCCCAGCCGTAGGACTCGTAGCCGTCGCTGCGCAGCAGGGTCCGCTCGGAGACGCTCAACGACACGTTGGGGTCGATGAACAGCGGGAACGCCGACGCGTCGGTCCCGGTCAGCATCTTCGGGTCGGGCACCACCGTCAGCGCGTCGTCGGTGACGGCCACGCCCATGTCGGCCACTTTGTCGCCCTGGCCGGGTTCCAGCCCCGTACCGGACGGCGCCGTCTCGGCCGGGTCGGCCGGGGCCGGATCGCCGGTCCCGGTGGTGTTGCTCCTCATCAGCTGCGTCTGCGTCCCGGACGCGTCACCGGCGGAGTCCCACATCCGGGCGGGCGGCGCCCGGAACACCGTGCGGCCCGCGCCGTCGACCGCCGCCAGGCTCCCGGCCGCGCTCTTGCGCACCTGCAGGTTCTCGGTGGTCAGGTCGAAGGTGAGCTTCTTCAGGGCCTCGCTCTCGGCGGCCTTGGGCGTCTTCACCACGAACACCGGCTGGAGGCTCTCCGGTGTCGCGTTGACCTGCAGGTCGACGCCCGGCAGCACCTCCGGGTACACGGCGCTGGCGCCGTCCAGCGTGGGCGCGGGCAGGCTGCCCGGCCAGTCCAGTTGGAGCGACCGGCCCTGATCGGTGATCCGGGCCAGGGGTGTCTTGTCACCGCCGCCGGAGAACGCCATCTGCACGGCGGCCGCCTTCGGTGCCACCGAACCGTCCGCCCGCTTCACCAGCGTCGCGTCCGGCGCCTGCCAGCCGCCACCCGAAGCGGGCACCCGTACCGGCGCCGTCGCCTCCTCCAACGTGAAGGTGTAACCGTCCGGGTTGGCGTACACCGTCGTCCGCTCCGTGCGCTCCCCCGTCACCTCCACCCGGTGACCCGAGTCCGCGGCGTCGGCCAGCGCCCGCTGCTCCTCCGACTGCGGCGCGGAGTCCGCTTGTGCGGCGGAGGCTCCCGCCTGCTGCGCGGGCAGCACCAGGGCTGCCGCCAAGGTACTCAGTGCGAGCGCGACGGGTCCCGCGCCTCTGCACGTCCGACGCCGACGGCGTCTCCCCTCGCCGCGCAGGCTCCGGTCAGCAAACACAGAAAACATCCCCCCGCTTTACACGATCTTCAAAAATGCCATGTGATTGGACCCCACTTCCCCACGCCCGTCAAGACCGCGCCGAGGTACGTGCGGCAAAATGCCTTCAGGAGGCTTATTCGTCTCTAATACCTGTGCATATCCAGACAACTCAGGCGGATATTTCGGGCTTTCCGTCCGCGGGGCGGCGGACCGGCGACGATTCCCGGTGTCCACGATGTGGACCGCCCCCGCTCGTGCGTTGCCGGGGCCCGGCAGCGTCGGGCAGCAGAACACCGCCGCCCCGACCCCCTGTCCGCCCGGCCCGCACTCCCGCAGCATGGACGCACTGCGCCGCGTTCCGTCTGCGGTTCCCGGCAGTTCGCGCGGTGCACCGGAATGACGAGGACGGGGGTCTTCATGCCGCACGATCCGCAGCCGCACACCGCGACCGGACACCTCGACGCACTCGGCGTCGACGTACGCCTCGCCGTCATCGAGTACGGCGACTGCCTCGCCGAGTACGGCCCGCGCGCCGACGATCCGGCCGTACCCCGGCAGGCCCTGGACGACTACGCGGTCGCCCTGGACGTACTCGCCCTGGCCCGGCGCGTCCCGACCGAGGACGTGCCCGCCCTGCTCGGCGTCGGCACCAGGGCGCTGCTCCGCTTCCACCGCGCCGTGCACGCCTGATCGACGCCGCGAACCACTCGCGAACGGCTCGCGAACCACTCGCGCACCAGTCGCACACAACCTACGAACGGCTCAGCCAACGGCTCCACCAACGGGGGTGGCCCCTTGCCGCACACACCGCAACGTGCCCGCACACCGGTCCGCGCGACCCCGGCCGAAGTCGGGCGGGGCCATCGCGGCCGCACGGCACTGGCGCACGGACTGCTCAACGGAACCGGCGCCTTCGCCTTCCTGCTGATCACCCTGGGGGCGCTCCCCCTCGGCACCGGAACCGCAATGCTGGTCATGTTCGGGACGCTGGTCCTGTCACCGGCACTCGCCTCCTACCGCGCCCAGCCCCGGCCCCCGGCCGGGAGGAGCGGAGGAGCAGCAGGAGAAGCAGGAGGGGCAGGAGAAGCAGCAGGAGAACGGGACGGGAAGGAGCCGCGGGGGCGGGGGCAGGGACGGGGGCGGGGATGGCGCGGCCGAAGAAGCGAGGGGGGAGAGGCGGAGGACGAGGGCCGGGCGTGGGCGCAGCCGCGGGACTCGCGGCGGGCTCCCGAGGTGCTGGACGCGGACGGGGGCGAGAGGGCCGAGCAGGAGGTGACCCGGTTCGGTGAGCTGCTGGGCGGGCTTCCGCTGCCGAGCGGGGCCGCGCTCACCGAATGGCAGACGGCTCTGGACGCCTACGAGAGGGCGAAGGGCGCCGCCGCCGAGGACGTGCCGCGCATCCTGGAGGAGGGGCGGGCGGCCCTCGCCCGGATACCGGGGGCACCGGCCCGGGAGGCGTGGGCGGAGTGGAGCCGGGGGTGCGGCACGGCCACCGTGCGGCTCGCCAAGCCGTCGGGGCGGCCCGGGTCCCGTCCGTCGGGGAACCAGATCCTGCTGTTCGCCGCCGAGTCGGAGGGCGGATTCCGGGTCCAGGGCCGGACCGGCGGCCGTGGCCGGCTGCGCACACTGGCCGAGGGCAGGCGGGGCCCGGCACTCGTCCGCGTGCCGCTGCCCGTGTCGACCGAGCGGGACGTCACCGTCGAGATCAGCTGCGACGGCCCCTGGCGGGCTGCCCTGCGGTCCGCGTCGGAGGCCCGCCGGCTGTCCGGCACGCTGCGGGGCTCCGCCGGCGAGGTGCTGCTCAACGAGGCGGGGCACCGGGGCGCGGTGTTCGAGCACCTCGGCGAGGGGCCGTTCACGGTACGGGAGCCGTCCGCCCGCGATCCCTACAGCGGCCGGGTGGTCGCCGAGGGCGAGGGACGCTGTCGGCTGCACCTGGGCCTGCACGGCGTCCGGGTGTTGTTCGTGGAGACCGAGGTCGACTGGATGCTCACCGCGGACTGACCGCACTGCACGGAGCGCACTGAACGCACGGCACGGACCCGCTGCCCGCCGCAGACCGGGCGCGGTCCGCCTGGGCACGGTCCGTCCGGGCGGGGGTCAGTCGCGCGCGGCGGCCTGGCCTCCGGGGGTCGTGTCGCCGGGTTCCAGGAACTGGGTGACCACCTTGATGAACACGTCGAGCCGCTCGTCGGGCACGCCCAGCCAGTGGGCGAAGTCCTCGATGGTGGGCTGCCATTCGGGGGGCGGCAGGAGGTCCGCGGTGAACGGCAGCTCCTCGGCGGTGACCCGGCCGGACCGGATCAGCATGTCCCGGACGGAGACGCCGAGCACCCGGGCGAGTCCGCGCATGGTCTCCAGGTCGGGCATGCTCTGACGCTGGAGCAGCCGGGTCACGGCCGCGCGGTGCACTCCCGCCTCGTCGGCGATGCGGGACTTGCCGCCGCCCCGCGGAGTGTCGATGTCGTATCCGCGTTCCCGCATCAGGTCCTCGACCCAGCTGGCGAACGCGTCCAGGCTGTGGGCACCCATGGCCGCTCCTCTTTCCGCACGGAGATCCACCGAGTTTAGCGTGCTTGCGCACGCGGAATTACGCGCACGCGTGCACGCAACAGTGAACTTCGGTGAAATTTTTCCCGCCCGCGCACAACCTTTGACTTAGTTGCGCGCTCGCACGCACCGTGTCACAGTTGGCCCTCCGTCAGAACGGAACGGACTCAGGAGTCACCTTGCCCGCATCCGCCCCGCCTCTCTCCCAGTTCCTGTCGTACCCACCGCAGCCGTCCGGCCCCCCGGACCGCCTCCCGTGGCAGGCCGCGGCCGCCTGTGCCGGACTCCCGGCCGCCGTGGTGTTCTCCCGGCGACCGAGCCAGGCGGCGCCCGCGCTCCGCGCCTGCCGGGCCTGTCCGGTGCGGCGCAGGTGCGAGGAGGTCGTCAGCCCTGCCGAGAGCTGGTTCGACGGCGTCTGCGCCGGTCGGCTGTGGCGCAACGGGCGACCGGTCGCCGTACGGGACGACCCGAGCGGGGCGGTACCGCCGCACCCGCATGCGCACTCGTATCCGCACTCGCACCCGTATCCGCACTCCGGTCCGGTCCCGATGTCGCCCCCCGATCCGGGCGAGGAACCGGACGACCGCGGGACGGTACCGCCCGCCGCGGCGAGCACTCCGGGGAGCACCCGTGCCTGACGCCACCGCCACGGCCCGCGACACCGCCCTCTGGATCACCGCCCTGCTGCGCGACTTCCCCGAGCTCTCCCGGGAACTGGCCCCCGGCCGCCCCTCGCCCGGCGCGTCCACCCGGTCCGGCGCGGCCCCCGAGGACCCCCGGCGCCGCGCGGCTCAGGACGCGCTGGTGCGCCGTGAGCGCAGGGAGGCCCTGCTCATGGAGCAGCGGCACGGCACCCCCGTGCTCGGCCACAGTGCCGCGCCGCTGCGCCTGCACGTCTCCGACGCCATCCGCGACATCACCGACGGAGTGACGGAGCTGGACGAGGCGGTCCACGCCAAGCTGAGCCTGCCGCGCCCCCGCCGGACCCCGGTCCCGCAGCGGCTGCGCCGCCTCGCCGGACTGCTCGACGCCGTCGCCGACGACCCCGTACTGGCCCGGCACGTGCGCGACGAGACCCGCCGCATGGCCCGCCGCTGCGCCCGTACGCTCGGCGACACCGAGTCGGTCGTACGCGTAGCCGGGCGCTGCCCCTGGTGCGACTCGGTCTCGCTGCGCGCCTTCCCGGACCGCCGCGCCGTCCTGTGCGTCAACCCCGCCTGCCGCTGCACGGACGAGGAGTGCGGCTGCCACGACGATCCGGCGTACCGGCATCTGTGGCCGGAGGAGCAGTGGCAGACCCTCGCCGGCGTGGCAGGCGCCGACGCGGCGGAGTTCGGCAGCGCGATGGAGACCGTGCTCCCGGCGCCGCCCGGCACGACTCGCACGAACAGCACGAGCAGCACGAGCAGCGCGACCGGCGTGCCCGGCAGCGGCCCGGTGTCCGGGCAGCTCACCCCACCGTCCACCGCCGGCAACAGCAGGGGCCCCGCATGACGATCGTTTCCGCATTTCCCACCCTGGTCCCCGGCCCGGTCGCGGCCCGTGAGGCCGGGGTGGCTCCGGCGACCATCCGCAAGTGGGTCCAGTTGGGTCACCTCACCGCATCGGGCAAGGCCGGCCGGGCCCATCTCTTCCGCCTGGAGGACGTGTTCGCGGCGGAACGCGCGGCACGCGGCAGGTCCGCCACCCCGCAGGCCGGGTCGAGCACGCCACCCGGCGGTCTCGGCACCGCCGCCGACCCCGACGACGCGGCGCCGGCGACCACCCGGGCCACGAACCGCGTCACCGAAGGCACCGCCGGACGCACCGGCGGACGCACCGGCGAACGCCCCGCCCAACGCATCACCGCAAGTGCCGCCGCACGCGCAGCCGGCCACCGCGCCGACCGCGATGCCGACCGGACCGCGAACCCGGTCGCGAGCTGAACGGCGAACCGAACAGGACGACCTCCCTCCCGGTGGCCAGGCCCTCCCCAGGGCCTGGCCACCGCCGCGTTTCCCCCTCCCTCCCTCGTCCCGCACACCCCACCCCCCATTTAGTTGCGCGCGCGCACGCTCCATGTCACAGTTGGTGCAGCGGCGGAGCTGTGCCCGCAGCCCGGGCGGGGCTCCGCCGTCGGCCGTGGCGCGACCGACCGCCCCCACCCACCCGTCCACCTGACCGAGGTGACCCCGCATGACCACTCCGCCGAGCACCTTCCCCGATGTCGAGGCACTGGTCGTCGACATCCTTCAGGCCGCGCCCGCGCTCTCCACGACCACGGTCGCCGTCTCGGCGCCGTCCGGATTCGACGGCACCCAGCAGGCCGTACTGGTCAACCGGCGCGGCGGCGCCTGGACCGGCGACCTGCACGTCGACATGCCGCTGATCGAGCTGGAGGTCTACGGCCCCGACAAGCCGACGGCCCACAGCACGGCGAACGCGGCCCGGCAGGCGCTGCTCGCCGCGCTCGGGAACACGTACGGCGCGAACACCATCACCGACGTGGAGGAGAAGGACGGCCCGCGCTGGCTGCCCGACTACCTCTACAGCGCGGCGCAGCGCTACGTCAGCGTCACCCGGCTGTCCCTGACCGTCGGCTGACGATCCCGACTGCCCGCCTCGCGCCTCCTGCGCACTCCGCACTCCGCGCTCGGCGCTCGGCAACGCACCCGCGCACCCGCGCACCCGCGCACCCGCGCACCCGCGCACCCGCGCACCCGCGCACCCGCGCACCCGCGGCCAGGCTTCACGCTGCCGCCCACGAACGAGACCCCGTCAGCAGACGGGGTCTTTCTGTTCGGCCGCCGCCGGTGGCCGAACAGGCACCACCCGCACCACCCGCACCACCCGCGGCGCCGTGCGCGCCGCGGTCCCGCACCACTTCCCTCCCTCCCTACTCTCCACAGGAGCAGATCACCATGGCAGGAAACAACACCTCCGAGATCCGCGTCGCCGGCACCGGCCGCCTCTACGTCGCCGACGCCGACACCCCCGTCCCGACCACCTTCTCCGGCGACCCGGCCACGGACTGGGCCACCGGCTGGAAGGACCTCGGCTTCACCACCTCCGACGGCGTCGTCTTCTCCAAGAAGGACAAGGTGGAGCCGGTCGACTCGTGGCAGGCCGTCAGCCCGGTCCACTTCCTCTACTCGGACCGGGACCTGACGCTCAAGTTCCACCTGCTGCAGTTCAACGAGGACACGCTGCCGTTCTTCATGGGCGGTGGCGCGGTGAGCCAGCCGGACGCGGCCGGCAACCCGGACGTGTACCAGTACGACGTGCCGGACCGTGCGTTCCCGGACGTGCGCGCCCTCGGCCTGGAGTTCACCGACGTCCAGACGATCTCCGGCACCAGCACCCCGGTGACCTACCGGTTCCACATCGCTCGCGGCCAGGTCACCGCATCCGACGACATGAAGCTGGCCCGCAAGGCCGCGGCCCAGCTCGGTGTCACCTTCACCGCCATGTCGGCGGGCGACGGCAGCGCGCTGGCGAGCTTCGTCATGAAGGACAAGTCGTACGCCACGGCCTGACCCCCCTCCGGGGCGGGCCGGCACCTTCTCCTGCCGTCCCGCCCCTCCCCCCTGCCGGGTGGGCCGGAACGCCCGGCGTTCCGGCCCACCCGGCGCCGCACCACCGCACCACCGCACCACCGCACCACCGCACGACCCCTTTCGACCCGATCGACGATCGAGGAGTACGCATCACCATGGCCAGTTTCGACGTCAACGCCGCCCGCGCCCAGCGCCTGGAAGCCCTCGGCCGCACCTGGTCCTTCGACCTGGACGGCGAGACCTACACCCTTCCCACCGAGCTCACCCGGGCCACCGCCAAGGAGCTGCGGCGGCTCGACGACAGCGACGTGGACGGCCTGCTGCGGCTCCTCATGGGGGAGAAGCAGTTCGCGCGCTTCGAGCAGCACGACAGCACCATGCAGGACATCGCCGCGATCCTGGAGGCCTACGGCAAGGAGACGGGGCTGGGCCTGGGGGAAGACTGAGCCTCGTCGAGTTCGTCGACGAACACGCCGAGGCACTCGAAGTCGACCTGCTCCGCCACTACGGCACGGACCTGCTGGACTGGCACCGCGGCCGGCTCTCCTCGCGCCGGCTGATGGTGCTGCTCAAGCGCCTGCCGCGGGACAGCGAGGTCAACCGCGAGCTCTACGGGGAGGCGAACGACTGGTCGGTGACGGACCATCTCCTCGCCGCGGCCGTCGACCATCTGGCTGCGGCGAACTGGATGTTCGCCTGCGTCAACACCGGCGAGGACGACGAGCCGCCGGAGCCGCCGGAGCCGGTGCCGCGGCCGGGCGAGGGCCCGGAAGCGGGCGACGACGGAGACGGCGGCGCCTCCGGCGGGCTCCGGCCGGGCGGCGGGGCCCAGGCGGGGCGCGGCGCGGCCTCCGGAACGGCATCGGAGGGCTCGCCCGGACCGGACGAGTTGCGCCGCTTCTTCGCCTGACCGGCCGCGCGCAGTGCCGGGTACCCGCCGCGCGCGGTGCCGGGTACCGGCCGCAGGCTCAGGCGCCGGCGTCCGGAGAAGGCCGGCCGCCGGCCCGCTCCTCCAACTCCTCGGCGAGTGCCCGGGCCCGGATGGACAACCGCTCGTCGTCGCGTGCGTCATCGCGTACGTCGTCGCGTGCGTCGTCCGGCCGCCCGTCCACCTCGGCGGGGTGGGGCGGACGCGCGCGGTCGGGCCCGGGGCCGGGCTGGAAGGGGACGGTGCTCAGGGGCGGTACGACGGGACGGCCGTTGCGGCGGGCCACCTTGCGGACGACGCGGGTGGCCCGGCGCCCGCGTCCGTCCCGGGGACCGCCGGGCACCGGGTCCGGCACCGGCTCCGCGTCCCCAACTCGCCCCGGGTCCCGGTCCGGGACCGGGTCCTGAGGGGCCGGTCGATCCATGGCGGCGGTTCCGGTACGGCCGCCGGGCGGCACCCGGGACCCCCGCGTCCCGGGAGCCGCGTCCGGGGCGGCGTCCCGCCCCTCGGCCGTTCGGTCGAGGACGGCACCGCGGTCCCCGTCCGCTCGGCCCCGGCCCGCTCGTTCGCCGCCGGTTCGCCTCTCGCCACCGAGGTCGGCCTCGGCTCGGTCGGTGACCGCCCGCTGGGCACCGACCCGGCCCACCGCCGACCGCTCGGGGCTCGCAGGGTGCGCGGCGCCCCGGTCCGACTCACCATGCTCCGCAACGCCCTGGCCCCTACCGCCGGGGTCCACGGGGTTCCTGTACGCGGCACCTGCGGCTCCTCCGCCGGAGCCGTCCGCCGGGCCGCCGGACCCGGGGCGGCCGTGCTGCCGCGGAACGGAGCCGCCGGAACCGTCGGACTCGCCCGGCGCTCGTACCGGATCGGCGGGGCCTTCGCGTCCGGGCCCTTCCTGCTCACGCCGTACGCGCTCCTCCGCCTCCACCACCGTGGCCGGGGGCTGCAGCAGACGGGCGAGCGGGAGCGGGATGACGTCGGCCTCGCCGTCCGTCGCCGGGTTCGGCGGCGACGCCGCGGTGCCGGTGGACCCGCGCCCGCGCCGGCCGATCACCTGACCCCGGGCGTACGCCTCGGCGATACGGCGTTCGTACTCGCGGCGGATGGTGGGGAGATCGCTGCGCATGGCCTCGGCCCAGCCGCCGGCGAAGGAGGCCATCTCACGCCGGTCGACCTCGGAGCGGGGCATGACGACGAGTTCCCGAGCGTCGTGGCCCGCGCGGTGCACCAACTCCGCTATCCGGGCGTAGAGGTGGGGCAAGTCAGCGGCGGGTTCCAGCCAGTCGACCACTCGGCTGTCCCGTCCGTCACCCGATTCCCTGTCCATGTGCCAGTACTGCCTTCCCACCCCGGACTCCCCTGACATTCCAGACATCCTGGCGTGTGGATGGCCTCCGCCCTGCATGCCGACAGTCCCTCAGGGTGCCCCGGGTGACGGCGACTTCGCGGGACGGGAAGCAGGGAAACACCTTACCTCCCCAGGTGAGACGCGACGATCAAGGCCTCGATGGATGGAATCCGGCCAGCACCGAGCCTTCAGGCCCACGCCGGGGCATGTCCCTTCGGCACATACGCCACTCCGTTCGGTAAGCTATCGAACTCCAGTTCGAGTGAGCGCTCGGGAGGCCACCCCCGCACCCGCACCGGCCCCTCACTCAGTGGCACGACCCGGAAGGCAGGGCACCATGACGCAGCAGGCCAGGGACAGCCGCCCGCACATCCCCCTCCACGACCGCCTCAACCAGCTCCTGGACATCCCCGGCCCCCGCAGCAAAAAGGCCCTGCTGGACGATCTCCGCGCCGAGGTGGCCTCCGCGGAGACCCGCGCCTACGTGGCGGGTTGGCAGGACGCCCTGGCGGAACTGGGCCGCCGCACGGGCCGGGACGCCTGACCGGACCACCCGCACCCGACGGTCGCGGGCGCGGCGCCCGACCCCGGCGTCACGCCCACGACCGGCCGACGGATCGAGCAGGGCGTCGCCCCCGCACGCCACCCACGCCGGTGCGCAGTCCGCAGTCCACGCCCCGGTGCAGCACCCCTCCGAGCCCCCGGGGCCGTCAAGGCGCCGCTTCCGCCCTACACGCTCCGGCGACACCGACCGTCGGCCGAGCCACCTCCGAGACGGAACCACTGGCGAAGACCCGGCCCGCTCCGTCACGCGCTCTCACCCGCACCGGAAGTCGCGTGCCGCCGGACCACCCGGATTCCACACATTGCAGCACACCGGAGGAGGAAACAAATTGCCTAACCAGATGACACCACCGGACGTTGCCGGCAAGGACGGCACCACTCCAACTATGCTGGCACTGAAGACCATCGAAAAAGATGTCTCACATCTCAAAGAGAAGTTGAACGTCACGACCCAGTGGTATGGCGGACTGGCCCGCATGTTCACCGGATCCGCCTCGGCATTCAATATCGCCTCACTGACCGGCGCGACCGGCGTCGACTTCACCGCGATCACCCTGGCCAAACTTGGCATGCCTTCCCTGTTCGACTTCAGCAAAGTCATAGAGGAAAAACTGCTGCGGGACAAGATGGGCCTTGTACGCAGCAAATGGGGCTTCCTCTCACGCGAGACGCGAGAACAGATCGACGTGCGGACGTACGCAGAGCGACTACCGGCCGACATGAGGGATGTGCAGCAACGCCTCGGCCAAGTGGAAGCCCGCGCAGGAAGGGCCGAGGAGGCGGTCGGCACGCTCAGTCGTGGACATCAGGCCTTCGCCCAACGGGTGGTACCGCGCGTTGAAAACGTCGAGAAAGCGGTCGGCAGACTCGCCCGTGGGCACCAGACCATCGCCTCGGCCGGCGCACGCGACGCGGGGCGCCGCAGCCAGACCGCAGCCTCCAATGCTGCAGCTCACCCGCGGAACCACCCGTCGGCATACCTCGGCCGCCGCTACGCCGACGAGATGAGAACCACGGCCGAAAACCTGGCGAGAGTCCGCGACGAAGCGGCCCGACTGGCGAACGAACTCAGTTCCGGCAGTTGATCAGGAGTCACTCACATGTCCCTCGTACATGCACTCAAGAAGACGTCGGATTCCCTCAGAACCTTCAAGACCCGCTCCGAGAACGCCTCCCGCGAGATCCAGAAACTCGGCGTCCGGGCCAAGTCGGGGGAATCCGGACTCAAGAAGATCAAGTCCTCCGCCCATTCCTCCACCCGCGAGCTGAAGAACCTCAAGACCGCCTCCGACCACGCCGAGAAGTCCATGACCCGGGCCGGGAAGACCGGCAAACGCAGCGGCAGGCTGCTGGGAGGCTTCAAGTCCGGTGCGGAGAAGGCCGCCAAGGGCCAGGACAAGCTGAACAAGTCGATGAAGGGCAATCTGCTGTCCCGCCTGCTCGGGCTGCTCATGCCGCTCGTCCAGAAGATCGTCGACATGGCGACGCATTCCAAGGCCATGCAGCGGATCATGAAGAAGGCCTTCGCCGTCATCAAGGTGGTCATCGGCAAGGCGATGAAGGTCATCGGACCGCTGATGAAGAAGGCCGGCGTCCTCTTCAAGAAGGTCTGGGGCAGGATCCGCAAGGTCGTCACGGTCGTCGTGAAGGCCGTGGCCAAGGTGGTCAAGAAGTACTTCACCATCTGGAAGAAGATCATCACCACGGTCATGCGGGCCGTGAAGAAGGTCATCTCCGGTGCCTGGCACGGCATCAAGGCCGTCATCGGGCCGGTCATCGGATGGATCAAGTCCGCGGTCCCGCGGGCCTTCAAGGCAGTCCGGGACAAGATGTCGCACCTGTGGGGCGGCCTGAAGCACATCGCCTCCAGCGCCTTCGGCAAGGTCAAGAGCGCCGTCAAGACACCGATCAACGGGGTCATCCGGCTGATCAACTCCATGATCGGCCATCTCAACGGCATCAGCGTGCACATCCCCGGCTGGGTTCCCGGGGTCGGCGGCAAGACCTTCGGGGTCAGCCTGCCGCGGATCCCGTACCTGGCGACCGGCGGTGTCGTCGCACCCCGCTCCGGCGGCGTGCCCGCCATCCTGGCGGAGGCCGGAGAGGCGGAAGCGGTGCTGCCGCTGTCGAAGCTGGACCGGCTGCTCACTCGCACCGCGATCCAGGCCCGGCTGGCCGGCGCCGGAGTCACCGGGGCCGGTGACGGCGCCGCACTCCGCATCGACAACTTCTACGCCGCCGCGGACAGCGACCCCCAGCACATCGCCGACGCGCTGACGTACCTGGCGAAGGCCCGCGGATGAGCGCCGCGTCCGCCGCCGCGCCCGGCCCGGCCATGGACCCGCTCGCCGGGGTCGCCCCCGCCCTGCTCCGGTTCCGCTCCCGGGCCGGCGGCGCGCACTCGGCCGTCCGCAGGGCCGCCGCCGCCATCCGCGACGCCGCCGGCCGCACCGACAGACTGCCCTCCGGCGCCGACCGGGCCGGTACCGCGGTACGCGACCTGCAGGACCGGAGCCGGGCGGCCACCCGCGCCGCCACCGGGATCGGCCGCTCGGCCCGCACCGCCGGCACCCGCCTGAAGAGCATCGGCGCGGCCGCCAGGAGGGCGCACCGCGTGCTCGCCAGGTTCAAGACCGGCCTCGGTGGTGTCCTCGGGCTGCTGATCGGGCTGGTCACCCTGGCCGGGCCCGCCGAGAAGCTGCTCGACACCTTCGGCACCGTGTCCGAGGTCGCCGGCGTCGTCATGACCGCCGTGAACACCGCGATGCGGGCCAACCCGATGGGGTTCCTGCTGTCCGTGGTGACGCCGCTGGTGACCTATCTGATCGAGCTGGCCGTCAACTCGAAGGCCGGCCAGCGCATCATCAAGCAGGTCTTCGACCGCGCGGTGAAGCTGATGTTGGCGGTCTGGAAGTTCATGGGCCCCGTGCTCACCGCCGTCGGCACTGTCGTGGCGAGGTACTTCACCGCCTACCTCACCGTGATCAGCACCGTGCTGAAGGTGCTCAACGTCGTCGTCGGCGGCGGGTTCCGGCACCTGCACGGCGCGGTCTCGCACCCGGTCCGCAAGCTCCGAGGCATCGCCCGCGGCGCTCTGCACGGGGTGCGGGACGCGGTCCGGCCCGTCCTGCGGTGGATCACCGGAACTCTGCCCAAGGCGTTCGGCCGGGTCAAGTCCGCGCTCTCGCACTCCCTCGACGGCATCGGATCCTTCCTCACCTCCGGCCTGCAGGCCGTGCTCAGCGTCGTCAAGGGGCCGGTCAACGGGCTGATCGCGTTCGCCAACTGGGTGATCGACAAGCTCAACGGGCTCAGCTTCAGCATCCTCGGCCACAAGTTCGGCGTGCACCTGCACAAGCTGCCGATGCTCGCCGAGGGCGGTGTCGCGCTGCCCGGGCCCGGCGGGCGCGCGGGCAGCATCCGCCCCCTGTCCGACCTGGACCCCGCCCGGCGGGCGGCCCGGAACCGGCCGGTCGCGGCCCCGCCGCTCGGCGCCGGGCCCCACCGGATCGCGGAGTTCCGCGAAGACCACGGCGCCGACGCCTGGTCCACCGCCGAGGACCTGCTGTTCCTGGCCTCCGCCCACGCGCACCAGCCCGCCGCCGCGCACACCCTGACACCCCTGTGAGGGTGCCCACCCGAAAGTGAGGTGCCGGCCCATGGCCGAGACCACCACCTACACCGCCGACCTCGCACCCGGCTCACTCATCACCCAGGACGGGCAGATGCAGTGGGCCGGGCTTCTTCTCGGCCCCGGCACGCCCTACGCCGTGGACCGCACCGGCCTGACCGGCTGGGAGGACCTGCCCGCCTTCGACAGCTCCGACGCCGACCGGCCGACCTCGCACGGCGCCTGGCCCGGAGCCCGCTACGCCAAGCCCCGCAAGGTGGGCGGCACGCTGCGGCTGCTTCCCGCGCAGTCGAGCGACGCCCTGGAGACCGCGAAGGCACTGCGGCAGGCGTTCGCCCTGCGCGACGAGGAGCGCTGGCTCGCCGTCCGGCTGCACGGCGAGACGCTCGCCGTGCGCGCCCGGGTCAGCCGTCGCGTCGTACCGGCCGACCGGCAGTACGCCACCCAGGGCTCGGCCAAGGCGTCCGTGCAGTGGCTGGCCACCGACCCCCGCCGCTACCGGATGACCCAGGCGACCGCGACGACCGGAGCGCCGCAGCCCGAGAGCGGCCTGACCTGGCCACTGGCGTGGCCGCTGGACTTCGGCACGGCCGCCGTCACCGGTGACGTCGTCGCCGACAACGACGGCTCGGCGCCCACCCACCCGGTGATCACGTTCCGCGGGCCGTGCGCCACGCCGTCGGTGTTCGAGCACACCGGGGGCCGGCGGCTGCGCTACGACATCACCCTGGCCGACACCGACGAGCTGACCGTCGACACCTCCGCGGGCACGGTCACCCTCAACGGCTCCGCGTCCCGCCGCAACACCGCCACGGCGGACTCCGGACCGGAGGAACTCTTCTCCTTCGAACCGGGCCGCGCACAGCTCTCCTTCCGCCCCGACACCTCCGGTAGCGGCGCCGAGATGTCGGTGACCTGGCGCAGCGCCGACTGGTGACCGACTGCCCTTCCATCATTCCCGACAACCTGGGAGTCCGTTCATGAACGTGCAGTCCGGCTGGCTGCTGCCCACCGGTCAGACCCGCGCCGACACCCGCCTCACCGCACTCGGCGCCACCACCCCCGCCGACCCCGTCACCGTCCACTCCGGCATCCTCCCCGGCTCCTACGACGGCACCTTCACCGTCTCCGGCTTCTGGCTCCAGGGACTCTCCGCCATGACCGGACGCGTCTCCGAAGGCCGCGCCGTCATCCAGGGCACCATCACCCAGGGCGCCTACCCCCTGGCCATGCCCACCTCCACCGACCTCACCTTCACCGACGGCGACCCCCAGTACGACCGCATCGACCTCGTCGTCCTCCGCGTCTACGACAACGCCTACGACGGATCCGGCCGCACCGAAACCACCTGCGAAATCATCGAAGGCACCCCCGCAGCCACCCCCACCGCACCCGCCACACCCGACCTCGCCCTCCCCCTCTACCAGGTCACCGTCCCCGCCACCGCAAGCGCCGGAAACGGCGGCATCCCCTGGACCACCGCCCTCACCGACCAACGCACCACCACCGTCGCCATCGGCGGCATCCTCCCCGCCTACGGCACCACCGCGAACGGCGCCTACCTCGGCCAGTACCGCGACCTCAACGGCACCCTCCAACGCTGGGACGGCACCACCTGGCAGGACTACCAGCCGCCGGTCGAGGTCGAGAGCACATCCTCGGGGGCGGTTGCCGCGTCCGGATTCTCGGTGTTGTCCTTCTACGCCCGCCGCACCCACGGCGTGTGCACCTTCGCCCTGTACCTGCTCCGCTCGGGCGCCGACATCACTTCGAACAGCGCCGGCAACATCACCGACCTGCCCGTGGGAACGCTGCCCAGCGGCTGGACGCCTCCCTTCGACATCGAGTGCGTGGCCTCCGACGGCTTCGCAAGCGGCGCCTGCCGGATCACCGCCAGCGGGGACCTGCTGCTGCGCACCTGGTCCGGCAACGCGGTACTGGCCACCGGCCACAACCTGCGCGTCGCCGGCACGTACGTCATGTAGCGGGACGCCTCCGGCGGTGCGACGCCGGTTCCCCGCGCGCAGCGAACACGCGACCGCACGCCCGCCCGCCGCATGCCCTTCGCGGCGGGCGGGCCGCGTTCCCGCATCCCTCGGCGGCCCCGCGCCGCCCCTTCCCCGATCGACGAGGAGTCCGTTCATGAACGTGCAGTCCGGCTGGCTGCTGCCCACGGGTCAGACCCGCGCCGACACCCGCCTCACCGCACTCGGCGCCACCACCCCCGCCGACCCCGTCACCGTCCACTCCGGCATCCTCCCCGGCTCCTACGACGGCACCTTCACCGTCTCCGGCTTCTGGCTCCAGGGAATCTCCGCCATGACCGGACGCGTCTCCGAAGGCCGCGCCGTCATCCAGGGCACCATCACCCAGGGCGCCTACCCCCTGGCCATGCCCACCTCCACCGACCTCACCTTCACCGACGGCGACCCCCAGTACGACCGCATCGACCTCGTCGTCCTCCGCGTCTACGACAACGCCTACGACGGATCCGGCCGCACCGAAACCACCTGCGAAATCATCGAAGGCACCCCCGCAGCCACCCCCACCGCACCCGCCACACCCGACCTCGCCCTCCCCCTCTACCAGGTCACCGTCCCCGCCACCGCAAGCGCCGGAAACGGCGGCATCCCCTGGACCACCGCCCTCACCGACCAACGCACCACCACCGTCGCCATCGGCGGCATCCTCCCCGCCTACGGCACCACCGCGAACGGCGCCTACCTCGGCCAGTACCGCGACCTCAACGGCACCCTCCAACGCTGGGACGGCACCACCTGGCAGGACTACCCCCAAGCCCTCGGCGGCATCGCCCCCGCCGGCCACCTCACCACCCCCTCCTACACCGGCCAGTACCGCGACAACGGCACCACCCTCCAACGCTGGGACGGCACGGCCTGGAACTCCCCGGTTCCCGGGCCGGTGTTCGCGAGCACCACCGACGCGGGGAACACCAGTTCCACGACGTACACCGCCACGCTCGGCGACACCCCGGCGGGCTCCACGCTGGGCCTCACCTTCGTCGCCCCGCCGTCCGGCACCGTCCTGGTGAGCACCGGCAGCCGGATGAAGACCAGCGCGGACGCCGGGGCCTACGGCTACATCTGCCCGGAGATCAAGGAGGGTGGCACGGTGGTGAAGGCCGCCGCCGACCGTGAGGCCGCCGTGTCCTCCAGCGACGCCTCCACGTCCGTCGCCACCACCTACCCGCTCGGCTCGCTCACCCCGGGCGTCACCTACACGGTCACCGTCTTCTACCGCAGCGCGCTGTCCACCGTGAACTGCTGGTTCGACAACCGCTACGTGCGGATCGACCCCGTGCTGTGAGTCCTAC
This sequence comes from Streptomyces sp. MS06, assembly GCF_047200655.1. NCBI lineage: Bacteria > Bacillati > Actinomycetota > Actinomycetes > Kitasatosporales > Streptomycetaceae > Streptomyces > Streptomyces sp. MS06. The sequence continues at coordinate 128,087 of NZ_JBJZOJ010000008.1, read as the reverse complement.
GCCCGGGAGCCGTCCGCCCGGGGTTCCGGGCCTGCTCCCAGGCACGTCTCCGGCACCGACCGATCACCGAGGACACCGATGAGGAGACCGATGAGCAGACCGATGAGGACACGATCGTGAAGACCACCGCCGGTTGGCCGTCCGCCGCCGGCCGGTACCGCACCGGCGCGCACGTCGCCGCACTCGGGGCGCCCGCGACCGCCCTTGCCGCCGGCGTCCGGGGCCACGGCCCGAGGAGCTCGGCGTCCGGCCACACCATCCGAGGCACCGCAACCTACGAGGCAGCCGTATGACCCCGACCACCACCCCGTACCGCGCGATCTTCTGCGACCTGATCACCGACCGCACCATCGACATCCTGCCGCTCGGCGGGGTCTCCCTCGACGACTACATCGGCAAGGCCGGCTCGCTGTCCGGCTCGATCCCGGTGCCGGACGCCGAACTGGCCGCCCGGGTCCGCCGCATCGAGGAGGGACGCACCTCCGTCTACCTCGAACGCGGCGGCGACCTGTGGTGGGGCGGCATCATCTGGACCAGCACCCTCAAGAGCAGCGACAAGGGCACGGTCAGCCTGGACGTGCAGGCGGCCACCTTCGACTCGTACGCCGGCCGGCGCCGGATCCGCGAGGACCTGTCGTACTCCTCGACCGACCAGCTGGAGCTGGCCCGCGAGCTGTGGCGGCACCTCCAGGCCGCGCCGGGCGGCGACATCGGCGTCACCTTCGGCACCGAAGCCTCCGGTGTGCTGCGCGACGCCTCCTGGCGGGACGGCGACGAGGCCCTGTACTCGGAGGCGCTGGAGCAGCTCGCCGCGCTGGAGGACGGCTTCGAGCACCACATCTCGGTGTACCGGGACCCGGCGACGGGCGGGCGGGTGCGGCGGCTGCAGCTCGGCAGCCCGCGGCTCGGCTCGTCCTCCGCCGACCTCGTCCTGGACCGGCCGGGCAGCGTGCTGTCGTACTCGTTCCCGCGCGACGCCACCCGGGGCGGCACCACCGCCCGGGCCCGCGGCGCCTCCGTCAACTCCAACCAGGCCGAGGAGTCCCGCCCGCTGTACTCCAGCGAGATCGTCGCCCAGGACCTGATCGACGCCGGCTTCCCGCGCATCGACCTGTCCTCCGACCACAACTCCGTCGGCGATCCCGCGGTGCTCGACTCGCTGGCCACCGCCGAACTGCAGCAGGCCCGCGGCGCGGTGGTGATCCCGGCGCTCACCGTCCGGCTGGACGACCTGGTGCCGCCGGCGCTGCTCGGGCGCACCGCCCGGGTCCGGATCACCGACGAGTGGTTCCGCGAGGGGCTGGACGCCCACTACCGCATCGTCGGTTTCCGCATCACCCCGGCGGAGCGGGGCCGCCCCGACACCGCCGAGCTCTACCTGGAGGAGGCTGCTTCCTGATGCCGCTGCTGCCCGAGGACATCATCGACCGCTTCATCGCCCTGGAACGCCGCATCCACCAGCTCTCCACGGCGGTCAACACCCGGCCCGCGCTCAACCGGATCACCGGCGGCTCGGTGGAGATCACCGACGGCGGTTCGCTGGACGTGCGCACCGGGGACGGCCAGAACGAGCTCATGCACGTCGGCTCCTGGAGCGACGGCGAGTACGGCTTCAGCCTGCGCCGGCAGACCGGCGAACTCGCCATCAGCGCCTACAACGGGGACGGCTCCACCACCTCGGTGCAGCCGGTCCGGATCCACGACGCCCACGGGCACGAGATCGTCTCCGACGACATCCTGACCGGCGGGCTGGCCCGCCCCTGGCTGGCGATGCTGCCGCCGCAGGACACCTCCACCACCCGCTGGCCGCAGACCACGTCCTCCTCGTGGACCACCGTGGCGCGCTCCTTCAACCCGGTGTGGCAGCCGAAGTTCCGGCTGTACCTGTACACGGCGGCCTCGTCCGGCGCCACCGGGCAGGTGCGGGTCCTGGTCAACGGCAGCCAGTGGGGCGGCACCGTCGCCGCGGGCTCGACGTTCGACCACACCGACGCGGTCTCCGGCGACTTCGACTCCGTGTTCAGCGGGCTGGTGAAGGTGGAGGTGCAGTGCCAGGTGACCAGCACCTCCGGCACGGTCTACGCCCAGCCGGTGATCATGTACGGCACCCAGTCGTAGGTACCCCCGCACGCCCCGGGAGCCGGCGTACCCCGTCCGGGCCGCCGGCTCCCGCGTACCGCGTGCCTCCCGCGTACTGCTTGCCCCCCGCGTACCGCGTGCCTCCCGCAACTCCCCCCTTCTCGCTCTCCCGCCTCCCCCGACCTCAGCGTTCCGGAGTCCGCCATGAACATCGACACCACCCAGCCCTGGGGCATCGCGATCGACTACGCCGGTCGCGCCACCGTCACCGAGGACGGCCACACCATCGCCGTCCGGGTGCACGACAACTCGCTCAGCGACACCGTCGAGCCGGACCCGCTCACCGGCGCCTACCCGCCGGTCCACGTCACGGCGTGGTTCACCGAGAGCGACGCCGCCGGCTCCGAACTGCGCGGCTACGGGGAGGTCGTGGTGAACGCGTCCGGCACCGACCCCGTCGTGCCGGACCAGAACGCCGCGGCCTCCGCGGTCGCCGCCGCCCGCGCCGACTTCGAGAGCCGCCGCGCCGCCTACGCCGCCCTGTGCGCGGCCTGGGACCCCGCCGCCGTACCGCCCGTCGCCTGAGCGGGGACCGCGGCCGCGCCCCACCGCCGCCCCCCCCTTCCCCCACCACCGCTCCCTCTCGCCCCACCCCCGCCCCACCCCGCCCCGGGCCGCCGACGCGGCCCGGGGCTTTCGCACATCTGGAGGAACAGGCCATGGCCCACCCCCTGTCCGCCGACGCCCTCGTCTCCGCGCTGCGCGCCGAGGGCGTCACCGTCGTGGAACACGACGGCTGGCGCACCCACAACCGCAACCACAAGGGCCCCTGGGGCCCGGTCAACGGCGTGGTCGTGCACCACACCGTCACCTCCGGCACCACGGGCTCCGTCGAGCTCTGCTACCACGGCTACGCCGGTCTGCCCGGCCCGCTCTGCCACGGCGTCATCGCCAAGGACGGCACCGTCCACCTGGTAGGGCACGGCCGCGCCAACCACGCCGGGCGCGGCGACGGCGAGGTGCTGCGCGCGGTGATCGCCGAGTCGGCTCCGCTGCCCGCGCCGCACGCGAACGACACCGACGGCAACACCCGCTTCTACGGGTTCGAGTGCGTCAACCTCGGCGACGGCAAGGACCCCTGGCCCGAGGCGCAGCTCGACGCGATCGCCCGGGTGTCCGCCGCGATCTGCCGGGCGCACGGCTGGACCGGCCGCTCCGTCATCGGCCACAAGGAGTGGACCGACACCAAGATCGACCCGCGCGGCTTCGGGATGGACGCGATGCGGGCCCGCGTCGACGCCCGCCTCGGCGCCCCGGCGGTGGGGCGGTCCGCCCCGGCTTCCGGCGCGCCGCACCGCCGCCCGGTGGTCGACCTGTCCCGGCTGGTCGCCGCGGCCCGCAGCAACCCTCCCGCGCCGGGCACCCCGGTGACGTACGGCGGGGTGCGCAGCGTCGAGCGGGCCCTGGTCGCCGAGGGGCTGCTGGCCCGGCGCTACGACGACGGCCACTTCGGCACCGCGACCGTCGCCGCGTACGCGGCCTGGCAGCGGCGCTGCGGCTACCGCGGACGGGACGCCGACGGCATTCCGGGGGCGGCGAGCCTGCGCCGCCTCGGCGCGCGGCACGGCTTCGACGTGGAGGCGTGACGATGAGCGACGCCAACCGCCGTGCCCTGCGCACCCTCGTCCAGACCACCCTCGCCCTGGCGGCGCTGCTGCCGACGATCGTGGACACCGCGGGGCTGCCCCGCACCCTGCCGTACCTCGGCGGATGCCTCGCCGTGGCGGCGGGCCTGTCCCGGGTGATGTCCCTGCCGTCCGTGCAGCGCCTGCTGCCTGGCTGGCTGCGCGCCGACGCGGCACCGAACGGGGACTCCGCGCTGCTGTCGCTGGCCTCGGCGGAAGCGGAACGGGAGGAGGGGTGAACGAACCGCACCCGCTGTCCGACCCGACCGCGGTGGCCGTGGAGCTGGAGCGGCTGCGCGGCACCGTGGAGGCCGGGTTCGCCCGGGTGGACGGGTCGCTCGCGCTGCTGGTGCAGCGCAGCGACCAGACCGACAAGCAGCTCGCCGACCACGAGCAGCGGCTGGACGCCCTGGAGCGCTCCCGGTGGCCGCTGGCCAGTATCGGCGCGCTGGCGGCCGTGGCGACGGTGGCGGTGACGGTCTGGGAGGTCGCCGTGCGCTGAACGGGCCGCGCCGCCCGCTCCGCGCCCGCCCGGCGCCACGCCGGGCGCCACGCCGGGCGTCCACCCGGCGCCCGCCCCGCCGTCGCCCTCGGCCGCCGTCCGCGGACACTCCGTCCCCGGACACACTGTCCGCGGACACGCCGTCCGCGGACACGCCGTCCGCGGACACGCCGGAGGGCGGCCACCCCTGACCGGGGTGGCCGCCCTCCGTACCGCCTGCGGCAGCCCTACCGCGTGTACCGGCGGTACTGCCGATACCGCGCGGAGGCTGCTTCCCGCCTACTGGTTGTACGGACCGTAGTCGTAGTCCTCCAGCGGGACGGCCTGGCCGGAGCCGGTGCCGAACGGCGAGTAGTCGATGTCGTCGTAGCCGACGGCCGAGTACATCGCGGCCTTGGCCTCCTCGGTCGGCTCGACCCGGATGTTGCGGTAGCGGGACAGGCCCGTACCGGCCGGGATGAGCTTACCGATGATGACGTTCTCCTTGAGGCCGATGAGGCTGTCGGACTTGGCGTTGATCGCCGCGTCCGTCAGGACTCGGGTCGTCTCCTGGAAGGAGGCGGCCGACAGCCAGGACTCCGTCGCCAGCGAGGCCTTGGTGATACCCATCAGCTGCGGACGGCCGGAGGCCGGGTGGCCGCCTTCCTGCACCACGCGACGGTTCTCGCCCTCGAACTTCGACCGCTCGACCAGCTCGCCGGGCAGCAGCTCGGCGTCGCCGGACTCGATGATCGTCACGCGGCGCAGCATCTGCCGGATGATGATCTCGATGTGCTTGTCGTGGATCGACACGCCCTGCGAGTTGTACACCTTCTGGACCTCGCCGACCAGGTGGACCTGGACGGCGCGCTGACCCAGGATGCGCAGCACGTCGTGCGGGTTGGTGGCACCCACGGTGAGCTTCTGGCCCACGTCGACGTGCTCGCCCTCGCTGACCAGGAGCCGGGCACGCTTCGAGATCGGGAACGGCGTCTCGTCGCTGCCGTCGTCCGGGGTGACGACGATCTTCTTGGTCTTCTCGGTCTCCTCGATCCGCACCCGGCCGGCGGCCTCGGAGATCGGGGCGACACCCTTCGGGGTACGGGCCTCGAAGAGCTCGACGACACGCGGCAGACCCTGGGTGATGTCGTCACCGGCCACACCACCGGTGTGGAAGGTACGCATCGTCAGCTGGGTACCGGGCTCACCGATGGACTGGGCGGCGATGATGCCGACCGCCTCGCCGATGTCGACGAGCTTGCCGGTGGCCAGCGAACGGCCGTAGCACATCGCGCAGGTACCCACCGCGGACTCGCAGGTCAGGACCGAACGGGTCTTGACCTCGTCGACGCCGTGGCGGACGAGCTCCTCGATGAGCACGTCGCCCAGGTCGGTGCCGGCCGGGGCCAGCACCTTGCCGTCGACCACGATGTCCTCGGCGAGGCAGCGCGCGTACACGGACGTCTCGACGTCCTCGGTCTTGCGCAGCGAGCCGTCGGCACCGCGGTCGGCGATCCGCAGGCGCAGGCCGCGGTCGGTGCCGCAGTCCTCCTCGCGGATGATGACGTCCTGGGAGACGTCGACCAGACGACGGGTGAGGTAACCCGAGTCGGCGGTACGCAGGGCGGTGTCCGCCAGACCCTTACGGGCACCGTGCGTGGAGATGAAGTACTCCAGCACCGAGAAGCCCTCCCTCAGCGACGACTTGATCGGCCGCGGGATGGTCTCGTTCTTGGCGTTGGACACCAGACCGCGCATACCGGCGATCTGACGCATCTGCATCAGGTTTCCTCGCGCACCGGAGTCCACCATCATGAAGATCGGGTTGGTCTTCGGGAAGTTCGCGGTCATGGCGTCCGCGACCTCGTTGGAGGCCTTGGTCCAGATCGCGATCAGTTCCTGGGTGCGCTCGTCCTTGGTGATCAGACCGCGCTCGTACTGCTTCTGCACCTTCTCGTCGCGCGCCTCGTAGTCGGCGACGATCTGGTACTTCGCCTGCGGCACGACCACGTCGGAGATGGCGATGGTGACACCGGAGCGGGTGGCCCAGTGGTAGCCGGCCGCCTTCAGGTTGTCGAGCGTCGCCGCCACGATGACCTTCGGGTAGCGCTCCGCGAGGTCGTTGACGATCTGCGAGAGCTGCTTCTTGCCGACCTCGTAGTCGACGAACGGGTAGTCCTCGGGCAGCAGCTCGTTGAAGAGGGCACGACCCAGCGTGGTCTTCTGCACGAAGGTGTCGCCCTGCTGCCACTCCCGCTCGCCGGCGAGCTCCTCGCCCTCCTCGCGCACCGGGGGCGTCCAGCCGCGCGGCGGGATGGTGCCCACCGGGAAGCGGATGTTGATCGGCGCCTGGAGGGAGAGTTCACCGGCGTCGAAGGCCATGATGGCCTCCGCGGTGGACGCGAAGGAGCGGCCCTCGCCCTTGACGTCGCGGCCTTCCTTGTCCGTGGTGAGGAAGAACAGGCCCAGCACCATGTCCTGGGTCGGCATCGTCACCGGACGGCCGTCGGCCGGCTTGAGGATGTTGTTCGAGGACAGCATCAGGATGCGGGCCTCGGCCTGCGCCTCCGCGGACAGCGGCAGGTGCACGGCCATCTGGTCGCCGTCGAAGTCCGCGTTGAACGCGGTGCAGACGAGCGGGTGGATCTGGATGGCCTTGCCCTCGACCAGCTGCGGCTCGAAGGCCTGGATGCCGAGTCGGTGCAGGGTGGGCGCACGGTTCAGCAGCACCGGGTGCTCGGCGATGACCTCTTCGAGGACGTCGTACACCACGGTGCGGCCGCGCTCGACCATCCGCTTGGCCGACTTGATGTTCTGCGCGTGGTTCAGGTCGACCAGGCGCTTCATCACGAACGGCTTGAACAGCTCCAGCGCCATCGCCTTCGGCAGACCGCACTGGTGCAGTTTGAGCTGCGGGCCGACGACGATCACGGAACGCGCCGAGTAGTCGACGCGCTTGCCGAGCAGGTTCTGGCGGAACCGGCCCTGCTTGCCCTTGAGCATGTCGGACAGCGACTTCAGCGGGCGGTTGCCCGGGCCGGTGACCGGGCGGCCGCGGCGGCCGTTGTCGAACAGCGCGTCGACGGCCTCCTGCAGCATGCGCTTCTCGTTGTTCACGATGATCTCGGGCGCGCCGAGGTCGAGAAGCCGCTTCAGGCGGTTGTTGCGGTTGATGACGCGGCGGTACAGGTCGTTCAGGTCGGAGGTCGCGAAGCGGCCACCGTCCAGCTGCACCATCGGACGCAGGTCCGGCGGGATGACCGGCACGCAGTCGAGGACCATGCCCTTGGGGCTGTTCGACGTCTGCAGGAACGCGGAGACGACCTTCAGGCGCTTCAGCGCGCGGGTCTTCTTCTGGCCCTTGCCGGTGCGGATGATCTCGCGGAGCTTCTCCGCCTCCTCGTCCAGGTCGAAGGACTCCAGGCGCTTCTGCAGCGCCGCGGCACCCATCGAGCCGTCGAAGTACGTGCCGAAGCGGTCACGCAGCTCGCGGTAGAGGAGCTCGTCGCCCTCCAGGTCCTGGACCTTGAGGTTCTTGAAGCGGGCCCACACCTCGTCGAGGCGGTCGATCTCGCGCTGCGCGCGGTCGCGGAGCTGCTTCATCTCGCGCTCCGCGCCCTCGCGCACCTTGCGGCGCACGTCGGCCTTGGCGCCCTCGGCCTCCAGCTCGGCCAGGTCGGTCTCGAGCTTCTTGGCGCGGGCCTCCAGGTCGGAGTCGCGGCGGTTCTCGATCTGCTGCCGCTCGACGGAGACGTGCGCCTCCAGGGAGGGCAGGTCGCGGGTGCGGCGCTCCTCGTCCACGTACGTGATCATGTACGCGGCGAAGTAGATGACCTTCTCCAGGTCCTTCGGCGCCAGGTCGAGCAGGTAGCCCAGGCGCGACGGGACGCCCTTGAAGTACCAGATGTGCGTCACGGGCGCGGCGAGCTCGATGTGGCCCATCCGCTCACGGCGCACCTTGGCGCGGGTGACCTCGACGCCGCAGCGCTCGCAGATGATGCCCTTGAAGCGGACGCGCTTGTACTTGCCGCAGTAGCACTCCCAGTCCCGGGTCGGACCGAAGATCTTCTCGCAGAAGAGTCCGTCCTTCTCGGGCTTGAGGGTGCGGTAGTTGATGGTCTCGGGCTTCTTGACCTCGCCGTGGCTCCACTGACGGATGTCGTCAGCGGTGGCCAGGCCGATCCGGAGCTCGTCGAAGAAGTTGACGTCGAGCACTATGCGTCAATCCCTCTCAGGGTCGAAAGTCTGTGGTCTGAAACGGGGGCCTGGGGGTCGGCGGGGGCCTCACGCGGCGGTGCGGCCCCTACCGGACTCCCGTCAGACCTCTTCGACGCTGCTCGGCTCGCGCCGGGACAGGTCGATACCGAGCTCCTCCGCGGCGCGGAAGACGTCCTCGTCGGTGTCACGCATCTCGATGGACATACCGTCGCTGGACAGCACCTCCACATTCAGGCAGAGCGACTGCATCTCCTTGATGAGCACCTTGAAGGACTCGGGGATGCCGGGCTCGGGGATGTTCTCGCCCTTGACGATGGCCTCGTAGACCTTCACGCGGCCGGTGACGTCGTCCGACTTGATGGTCAGCAGCTCCTGGAGGGCGTAAGCGGCGCCGTACGCCTCCAGCGCCCACACCTCCATCTCACCGAAGCGCTGACCGCCGAACTGCGCCTTACCACCCAGCGGCTGCTGGGTGATCATCGAGTACGGGCCGGTCGACCGGGCGTGCAGCTTGTCGTCGACCAGGTGGTGCAGCTTCAGGATGTACATGTACCCGACCGAGATCGGGTCCGGGAACGGCTCGCCGCTGCGGCCGTCGAACAGCCGCGCCTTGCCGGACGGCAGCATCAGGCGGTTGCCGTCGCGGTTGGGCAGCGTGTGCTCCAGCAGGCCGGCCAGCTCGTCCTCGCGGGCACCGTCGAAGACCGGGGTGGCCACGTTGGTGCCGGGCTCGACGCGGTCGGCGTCGATGCCCTGCAGGCGCTGCGCCCACTCGTCGGCGAGGCCGGAGACGTCCCAGCCCTGGCTGGCGAGCCAGCCGAGGTGGATCTCCAGGACCTGTCCCGGGTTCATTCGGGACGGGACGCCGAGCGGGTTGAGGATGATGTCGACCGGGGTGCCGTCCTCCATGAACGGCATGTCCTCGATCGGCAGGATCTTGGAGATGACGCCCTTGTTGCCGTGGCGGCCGGCGAGCTTGTCACCGTCGGTGATCTTGCGCTTCTGCGCCACGTAGACGCGGACCAGCTGGTTCACGCCGGGCGGCAGCTCGTCGCCCTCCTCGCGGTCGAAGACGCGCACGCCGATGACCTTGCCGGTCTCGCCGTGCGGCACCTTCAGCGAGGTGTCGCGGACCTCGCGGGCCTTCTCGCCGAAGATCGCGCGCAGCAGCCGCTCCTCCGGGGTCAGCTCGGTCTCGCCCTTCGGGGTGACCTTGCCGACCAGGATGTCGCCGGCGACGACCTCGGCACCGATGCGGATGATGCCGCGCTCGTCGAGGTCGGCGAGGACCTCCTCGGAGACGTTCGGGATGTCGCGGGTGATCTCCTCGGGGCCGAGCTTGGTGTCCCGGGCGTCGACCTCGTGCTCCTCGATGTGGATCGAGGAGAGGACGTCGTCCTGCACCAGGCGCTGGCTGAGGATGATCGCGTCCTCGTAGTTGTAGCCCTCCCACGGCATGAACGCGACCAGCAGGTTCTTGCCGAGGGCCATCTCGCCGTCCTCGGTGGCCGAGCCGTCCGCGAGGACCTGCCCGGCGACGAGCCGGTCGCCCTCGGAGACGATGACCTTCTGGTTGACCGAGGTGCCCTGGTTGGACCGGGAGAACTTGGCCAGGCGGTACGTGATGTACGTGCCGTCGTCGTTGGCGGTGGTGATGTAGTCCGCGGAGACCTCCTGGACCACACCGTCCTTCTCGGCCTTGACCACGTCGCCGGCGTCGACGGCGGAGCGGTACTCCATGCCGGTGCCGACGAGCGGGGACTCGGACTTGATGAGCGGCACGGCCTGCCGCATCATGTTCGCGCCCATCAGGGCGCGGTTGGCGTCGTCGTGCTCGAGGAACGGGATCATGGCGGTCGCGACCGACACCATCTGGCGCGGCGAGACGTCCATGTAGTCCACGTCGGTGCCGGGGACGTAGTCGACCTCGCCGCCACGGCGGCGGACCAGCACGCGGTTCTCGGCGAAGCGGAGTTCGTCGGTGAGCGGCGCGTTGGCCTGCGCGATGACGAAGCGGTCCTCCTCGTCGGCGGTCAGGTAGTCGACCTGGTCGGTGACCTGGCCCTCGAACACCTTGCGGTACGGGGTCTCGACGAAACCGAACGCGTTGACGCGGCCGTAGGTGGCGAGCGAGCCGATCAGACCGATGTTCGGGCCTTCCGGCGTCTCGATCGGGCACATGCGGCCGTAGTGCGAGGGGTGCACGTCACGGACCTCGAAGCCGGCCCGCTCACGGGACAGACCACCCGGGCCCAGCGCGGACAGACGCCGCTTGTGCGTCAGGCCGGAGAGCGGGTTGTTCTGGTCCATGAACTGGGACAGCTGGCTGGTGCCGAAGAACTCCTTGATGGAGGCGACGACCGGCCGGATGTTGATCAGGGTCTGGGGCGTGATCGCCTCGACGTCCTGGGTGGTCATCCGCTCGCGGACGACGCGCTCCATACGGGCCAGGCCGGTACGGACCTGGTTCTGGATGAGCTCGCCGACGCTGCGCAGGCGGCGGTTGCCGAAGTGGTCGATGTCGTCGGTCTCGACGACCACCGTCTCGCCGCTGTCCCCGGTCGTCTCGGTCTCGCCGGCGTGCAGCTTCACCAGGTACTTGATCGAGGCGATGATGTCCTCGACGGTGAGGATGCCCGCGTCGAGCGGGGTGTCCGTGCCCAGCTTCTTGTTGACCTTGTAGCGGCCGACCTTGGCCAGGTCGTAGCGCTTGGGGTTGAAGTAGAGGTTCTCCAGCAGCGTCTGCGCGGCCTCGCGGGTGGGGGGCTCGCCCGGACGCAGCTTGCGGTAGATGTCGAGCAGCGCGTCGTCCTGGCCCTGGGTGTGGTCCTTCTCCAGGGTGGCGCGCATGGACTCGTACTCGCCGAACTCCTCGAGGATCTGCTCGGTGGTCCAGCCGAGCGCCTTGAGCAGGACGGTGACGGACTGCTTGCGCTTGCGGTCGATGCGGACGGCGACCATGTCGCGCTTGTCGATCTCCATCTCCAGCCAGGCGCCCCGGGAGGGGATGACCTTGGCGGAGAAGATGTCCTTGTCGGACGTCTTGTCGACGGAGGAGTCGAAGTACACGCCCGGGGAACGGACCAGCTGCGACACCACGACACGCTCGGTGCCGTTGATGACGAAGGTGCCCTTGTTGGTCATGAGCGGGAAGTCGCCCATGAAGACCGTCTGGGACTTGATCTCGCCGGTCTCGTTGTTGGTGAACTCGGCGGTGACGAAGAGCGGCGCCGCGTACGTGAAGTCGCGCTCCTTGCACTCGTCGATGGAGTTCTTCGGCGGCTCGAAGCGGTGGTCCCGGAAGGTCAGCGACATCGACCCGCTGAAGTCCTCGATCGGGGAGATCTCCTCGAAGATCTCCTCCAGACCGGACTTGGTGGGGACGTCCTGACCGCTGTCCAGAGCGTCCTCGACGCGCCCCTTCCACACGTCGTTGCCGAGCAGCCAGTCGAAGCTCTCGGTTTGCAGTGCGAGAAGGTTCGGAACCTCGAGGGGCTCCTTGATCTTTGCAAAGGAGATCCGCAGCGGGGCGGTGCTTGCGGCGTTGTTCGTATTCGCGGTCGAGGCATTGCGCGAGGCGGCCAAGAGGGGGTCCTTCCGAGGGCTCGGACTCACTACGCGCGTACCGGCCCCTCCCCCGTACACAGAGACAGATATCCCAGGTCAGAGATGATCTGTCGGTCAGTGCTCGAGTGAGGGCAGACCCCTGGTGACGGGCAGGGGCAAGCTAACAGGCAGCGCAAAGGGTCAGTGTAGCCACACGGCACACTGATGTCCAGTCCCGGTTTTCTGAGACTCCCACTGCTCTCCACGTCTGCGGCATGCCCGCCCTCAACGCACGTTCATACTGCCCTCTGCGCCTCGGATCCATGCCTCGGATTCGGATCCTTGTGACGACGCGTCCTGAGAATTGCGCGCTGCGTGCGGTTCGTCAAGGCCCCCTCGCCCGAAGTGGGGTTTCCGGAGACACGGCGAAGATCACCTTACCCGTCGGGGACCCGGGTGCAAGGCAAGCGCGGCCGACCCCGGGAACGCCGAAGGGCGACCACCCGGATGGATGATCGCCCGTCGGTGCACCGGCGTTACAGGCCCCTGGGGGCCGCGCGGCCGGCGCGGGGTTCCGGGAAGGCCCGGACCGGGTCCGGAGGGACCCGGGAGGTCTTACTTGACCTCGACGGAGGCGCCGGCGCCCTCGAGGGACTCCTTGGCCTTCTCCGCGGCCTCCTTGTTGACCTTCTCCAGGACGGCCTTCGGGGTGCCGTCGACCAGGTCCTTGGCCTCCTTCAGGCCGAGGGAGGTCAGCTCGCGCACGACCTTGATGACCTGGATCTTCTTCTCGCCGGCGCCGGTGAGGACGACGTCGAACTCGTCCTGCTCCTCGACGGCCTCGGCGGCCGGGGCGCCCGGGCCACCGGCGACCATGACCGGCGCGGCGGCGGCGGCGGTGACGTCGAACTTCTCCTCGAAGGCCTTCACGAACTCGGAGAGCTCGATGAGGGTCATCTCCTCGAACTGCGCGAGCAGGTCTTCCTGGCTGAGCTTCGCCATGATGGCGGTCCTTCCACTAAATCGGCAGGTGCCGGATGTACGGGGTGAGGCGGGCGTACGTCAGGCCCGCTGCGACCTGGCCGCGCGGGCGGCCGGGGTCAGAAAGCGAGCCGAATTACTCGGCACCGCCCTGCTCGTCCTGCTTGGCGCGCAGCGCGTCCACGGTGCGGACGAGCTTCGACGGCAGCGCCTGGAAGACGGAGGCAGCCTGGGACTGCTTCGCCTTGAAGGCGCCGGCCAGCTTGGAGAGCAGAACCTCGCGGGACTCGAGGTCCGCAAGCTTCTTGATGTCGTCCGCGGACAACGCCTTGCCGTCAAGGACGCCGCCCTTGATGACGAGGTTGGGGTTGTCCTTGGCGAAGTCACGGAGACCCTTCGCCGCCTCGACCGGGTCACCGGTCACGAAGGCGACGGCCGACGACCCCGCGAAGAGGTCGTCGAGCGTGGTGATCCCGGCCTCGTTGGCCGCAATCTTGGTCAGCGTGTTCTTCGCCACACGGTACTGAGCGTTCTCACCGAGTGAACGACGCAGCTGCTGGAGCTGCGCGACGGTGAGACCGGTGTACGCGGTGATGACGGCGCCGTTGGAGTTGCGGAACTTGTCCCGCATCTCCACGACGGCATCGACCTTGTCGGGCCTCGCCATAGTGCCTCGGCCTCCTTCCGGGTGATTCGGACCGCGCGGACCCGAAGGAGGACTGGGGAAAACGAAACGCCCCGGCGCAGGCGCACGGGGCGGACTCGACCGGCTTCACGCGCTCGGGGCGCGGACTCCGGGAGTACTTCCACTGTCACCTGCGCGGGCCGTCCGCATTTGCAGCGGATCCTTCGGCCACCGGCCCCGTCCGGGGCACGGCAACGACCAGCGGTCTTTGGCTTCGGTGTGAGAGTACGGGAACGGGTCGCCGTCGGGCAAATCCGCCCGTCGAGGGGACCGCCCGGGGCTGTGGCGGCGGCGCTGCGGGGCGGCCGGACCGGGCAGGCGGCCCGGGCGGGGCGGCCGGACCCCGGCCGGTGGCCCGGGCGGGGCGGGCAGAGCCGGCAGGCGGCCCGAGTGAGGCCGGCAGACCCGGGCGGTGGGGCGGCTCGGGGAAGGCCGGCAGAGCCGGCCGGTGGCCCGTTCGACCGCACGCAGGGGGTAGAGGGCCGCCGTCGCGCGGGCGCGTGTCCAGAGCCGGGTCGGGGCGGGCCCGGAAGAGCCCTGGAGGGCGCCGAGGGCCTTCGGGGCGCGCCTCGCCGCCTCGCCCGCCGGGCTGGGCCGCGGCGGCGGCCGTGAGGGCCACCAGGAGGCCGTGCGCGGGAGGGCGCAGCGGGGGACGCGCGGGAGGGGGTACGGGGACCGGGAAGCCGGGACCGGGAAGTCGGCGCCGGGGAGACCGGGCGCGGGCAGGCGGGGCGCGCGGGAGTCGACGTGCGGCGAGCCGGTCGCTCGGGAACGGGAACGGGCACGGGAACGGGCCCCGCACCTGCGACAGGTGCGGGGCCCGTGACCGAGTCGGTGAGCCGGGGCTCAGACCGCGGCCGGGTCCTCCTCGACGAGGAGGTTGCGGGTGCGGTTCGGGTCGACCGGGACGCCGGGGCCCATCGTGGTGGTGATGGCGGCCTTCTTGATGTAGCGGCCCTTGGCGGCGGACGGCTTCAGGCGGAGGATCTCCTCCAGCGCGGCGCCGTAGTTCTCCACCAGCTTGTCGTCGTCGAAGGACGCCTTGCCGATGATGAAGTGCAGGTTCGCGTGCTTGTCGACGCGGAACTCGATCTTGCCGCCCTTGATCTCGGTGACGGCCTTGGCCACGTCGGGGGTGACGGTGCCGGTCTTCGGGTTCGGCATCAGACCACGCGGACCGAGCACGCGGCCGAGGCGGCCGACCTTGCCCATCAGGTCCGGGGTCGCGACGACGGCGTCGAAGTCCAGGCGGCCCTTGGAGACCTCGTCGATCAGTTCGTCGGAGCCGACGATGTCGGCGCCCGCGGCCTCCGCGGCCGCAGCACGGTCACCGGTCGCGAAGACCAGGACCCGGGCGGTCTTGCCGGTGCCGTGCGGCAGGTTCACGGTGCCACGGACCATCTGGTCGGCCTTGCGCGGGTCGACGCCCAGGCGGAAGGCGACCTCGACGGTGGAGTCGAACTTGGTCGTGGAGGTGTCCTTGGCGAGACGGACGGCCTCGAGCGGGGCGTAGAGCTTCTCCCGGTCGATCTTGGCGTCCGCAGCGCGAAGGGACTTGCTGCGCTTGCTCACTGCTGCTCCTGTGGTGTCTTAGGAGTCGTGGTCCGGGCCGAGCGGGCCCTGCCACGGTTCTGCTTCTGCGGGGGTGGGGGTCAGCCCTCGACCGTGACGCCCATGGAGCGCGCGGTACCGGCGATGATCTTCGCGGCGGCGTCCAGGTCGTTGGCGTTGAGGTCGGGCATCTTGGTCTCGGCGATCTCGCGGACCTGCGCCTGGGTGATCTTGGCGACCTTGGTCTTGTGCGGCTCGCCGGAGCCCTTCTCCACACCCGCGGCCTTGAGGATCATCTTGGCGGCCGGCGGGGTCTTGGTGATGAAGGTGAAGGAGCGGTCCTCGTAGACCGTGATCTCCACCGGGATCACCCAGCCGCGCTGCGACTCGGTCGCGGCGTTGTAGGCCTTGCAGAACTCCATGATGTTCACGCCGTGCTGACCCAGCGCGGGGCCGACCGGCGGGGCCGGGTTGGCGGCGCCGGCCTGGATCTGGAGCTTGATGAGCCCCGTGACCTTCTTCTTCTTGGGAGGCATGCTCTCTCCGGGTCCTTACTGAGAGGTTGAGTACCGTCTGCGCCGTGCGAATGCACGGCCCGGCAGACGGCATACCGCACAAAGATAGCGGGTACCTGTGCGCGTCCGAAAACCGAGCAGGTCAGACAGTCTGCGCCGACCGCGGTCACCCCGCGGGGACGATCTGTCCGACCTGTTCGGAAGCGTGGTCCAGAAGGAGTGCTGGCAGGGGTGCTAGTTCTTCTGGATCTGGTCGAAGGACAGCTCGACCGGCGTCTCCCGGCCGAAGATCTCCACCAGGCCCTTGACCTTCTTCGAGTCGGGGTTGATCTCGTTGATGGTGGCCTGCAGGGTGGCGAACGGGCCGTCGGTGACGGTGACCGAGTCGCCGACCTCGAAGTCGAGCACCTGGACCTCGACCTTGCGCTGCGGCGCCGGCTTGCCCTCGGCCTCGGCGGCCTCGCGGGCGGCCTTCTCCTCCGCCTCCGGGGCGAGCATCTTGACGATCTCGTCCAGGGTCAGCGGGTACGGGTCGTAGGCGTTGCCGACGAAGCCGGTGACGCCCGGCGTGTTGCGGACGACACCCCAGGACTCGTTCGTCAGGTCCATGCGGACCAGGACGTAGCCCGGCAGCTTGTTCTGCCTGATGGTCTTGCGGTCGCCGTTCTTGATCTGGACGACCTCTTCCTGCGGCACCTCGGCCTGGAAGATGTAGTCCTCGACGTTCAGCGAGACGGCGCGCTGCTCCAGGTTGGTCTTCACGCGGTTCTCGTAGCCGGCGTAGGTGTGGATCACGTACCACTCGCCGGGCAGGGTCCGCAGCTCCTCGCGCAGCGCGGCGATGGGGTCGACGGGCTCGGCCTCTTCCTCGGGCTCCTGCTCGGCCTCGGTCGGGGCGCTCTCCGCGTCCTCGCCGGCCTCGCCGCTCTCGGAGTCCGCGGCGCTCTCCGCGCCCTCGGAGTCCGCGGCGGTCTCGTCGTCCTCGACGTGCACGGCGGCTTCCTCGGCGGCCTCGCCGGCCTCCGCGTCGGCAGCCTGGGCCTCGTCCAGCTCCTCGTCCGCGCCCTCGACGATGTCGAGCTCGTCGTCGACGGACCTGACGCCCTCTCCGCGAGGCTCAACGGCGTCGTTCAGGTTCTGGTCAGACACGGTGGCTGCTTCTTCCTGGATACAGAGGGGTGGAACACGCGAAACGGGCGCCGGGTACCTCGGCGCCCTTCGCACTCGATTCAGCCGAAGATGTACTTGGCCGCGTGGTTGAGACCATAGTCGATCACGGTCACCAGACCGATCATCACGGCGACGAAGAAGATGACGACCGTGGTGTAGGAGGTCAGCTCGTTCCGCGTCGGCCAGACGACTTTGCGCAGCTCAGCGATGATCTGCCGGTAGAAGAGGGCAAGGCGCTTCAGCGGGCCCTTCTTGCCCCGCTTGCCACCCTTGCGGGCCTTCTTCGTCTCCTGCGCCTCATCCTGGGCGTCAGGCGTATCGATGGAGCCCACGGCGTCCGCCATTCGTCCTCACCTGAATCCCGGGTCGTGGCCGTGCCGCGCCCGGACTGAGCCGCACGGCGGTGCATTCCTGTACGTACATGCGCACACATCCTGGCGATGGAGTGTGTAGCAGGGCCGGAGGGACTTGAACCCCCAACCGCTGGTTTTGGAGACCAGTGCTCTACCAATTGAGCTACGACCCTTTGTGCGTCCCCCAACCTACCGCATCGATCCGGGTGCTCGGGAAGCACCGGAGGGGCGCGGCGGCCGGAGGCCAACGAGGTGAGAGTGTACGTGTTCTCCGCCGCCCCGTCGAACGGAAAGCGCTCATGGACGTGTCCGCCCTGACGCCCCGCCAGGCGTTCGCTCGGATGTTCAGTTCGTGAAACCGGCGTGCCGCCGGAGTTTCCGGTCTGAAAACATGGGCCGCATGAGCGCTGCACACCCTCCGACCGAGCGCCGGGTCTCCGCCCGTATCGGCGCGATCTCCGAGTCCGCCACCCTCGCCGTGGACGCCAAGGCGAAGGCACTGAAGGCCGCCGGACGCCCGGTGATCGGCTTCGGTGCCGGAGAGCCCGACTTCCCCACCCCGGACTACATCGTCGAGGCCGCCGTCGACGCCTGCAAGAACCCGAAGTACCACCGCTACACGCCGGCCGGCGGCCTGCCCGAGCTGAAGGCGGCGATCGCCGCGAAGACGCTGCGCGACTCCGGCTACGAGCCCGACGTGTCGCAGATCCTCGTCACCAACGGCGGCAAGCAGGCCATCTACGAGGCCTTCGCCGCGATCCTCGACCCGGGCGACGAGGTCATCGTCCCGGCGCCGTACTGGACGACGTACCCGGAGTCGATCCGGCTCGCCGGCGGTGTCCCGGTCGAGGTCGTCGCCGACGAGACGACCGGTTACCGCGTCTCCGTCGAGCAGCTGGAGGCCGCGCGGACCGAGCGGACCAAGGTCGTCCTGTTCGTCTCGCCGTCGAACCCCACCGGCGCCGTGTACTCCGAGGCCGAGACCGAGGCCATCGGCCGCTGGGCGCTGGAGCACGGCCTGTGGGTGCTGACCGACGAGATCTACGAGCACCTGGTCTACGGCGACGCCGTCTCCGTCTCCCTGCCCGCGGTCCTGCCCGAGCTGCGCGACAAGTGCGTCGTGGTCAACGGCGTCGCCAAGACGTACGCCATGACCGGCTGGCGGGTGGGCTGGATCATCGGCCCGAAGGACGTCGTCAAGGCGGCGACGAACCTCCAGTCGCACGCCACGTCGAACGTCGCGAACGTCTCCCAGGCCGCCGCGCTGGCCGCCGTCTCCGGCGACCTGGACGCGGTGGCGAGGATGCGCGAGGCCTTCGACCGCCGCCGCCGCACCATCGTGCGGATGCTCAACGAGATCGACGGCGTGGTCTGCCCGGAGCCCGAGGGCGCCTTCTACGCCTACCCGTCGGTCAAGGGCCTGCTCGGCAAGGAGCTCCGCGGCAAGCGCCCGCAGAACTCGGTCGAGCTGGCCGCGCTGATCCTGGAGGAGGCCGAGGTCGCCGTCGTTCCGGGTGAGGCCTTCGGCACACCCGGGTACCTGCGGCTGTCGTACGCGCTCGGCGACGAGGACCTCGTCGAGGGCGTCAGCCGGATCCAGAAGCTGCTGGCCGAGGCCAGGGACTGACCTTCCGGGAACCCGGAACGAAGCGGGCCGCCTCCTTCAGGAGGCGGCCCGCTTCTTCGTGCGAGCAAGGCCACGTTCGGGGAAAGCGGTACCGGGAGCGCCGGAAGGTGCGGCAGGATCCTGGGATGGAGCGTGTACGTGATGTCTCTGAGCTGCCGAAAGCCCATCTGCACCTGCACTTCACCGGGTCCATGCGGCCCACCACCCTGCTGGAGCTGGCCGACAAGTACGGCGTGCGCCTGCCGGATGCGCTCACCGAGGCGCTGACCGGCGGCGAGCCGCCGCGGCTGCGGGCCACGGACGAGCGGGGCTGGTTCCGCTTCCAGCGGCTCTACGACGCGGCGCGGTCGTGCCTGCGGGAGCCGGACGACATCCGGCGCCTGGTGCGGGAGGCCGCGGAGGAGGACGTCCGGGACGGCTCCGGCTGGCTGGAGATCCAGGTCGACCCGACCTCGTACGCGCCGCGCCTGGGCGGGCTGATCCCGGCGCTGGAGATCATCCTGGACGCGGTGGACTCGGCGGTCCGGGAGACCGGGCTGGGGATGCGGGTGCTGGTCGCGGCGAACCGGATGAAGCATCCGCTGGACGCCCGCACGCTGGCCCGGCTCGCGGTCCGCTACCGGGACCGGGGCGTGGTCGGCTTCGGCCTCTCCAACGACGAGCGCCGTGGCATGGCCCGCGACTTCGACCGGGCCTTCGCGATCGCCCGGGAGGGCGGGCTGCTGTCCGCCCCGCACGGCGGCGAGCTGACCGGCCCCGCCTCGGTGCGGGACTGCCTGGACGACCTGAGCGCGCACCGGGTGGGGCACGGTGTGCGGGCCGCGGAGGACGCCCGGCTGCTGAGCCGGCTGGCCGACTCGGGCGTGACCTGCGAGGTGTGCCCGGCGTCGAACGTCGCGCTCGGGGTGTACGACAAGCCGGAGGACGTCCCGCTGCGGACGCTCTACGAGGCGGGGGTGCCGATGGCGCTGGGCGCCGACGACCCGCTGCTGTTCGGCTCCCGGCTGGCGGCCCAGTACGAGATCGCCCGCCGCCACCACGGCTTCACAGACGCGCAGCTCGCCGAACTGGCGAGGCAGTCGATCCGGGCGTCGGCGGCTCCGGAGGACGTGCGCAGCAAGCTGCTGTCGGGGGTGGACGACTGGTTGGCCGACTGAGCGGGCCCGGCCGACACGCGGTCCACCCGGCCTCCCGGGGGCCACCCGACCGTCCCAGGGTCCACCGACCGTGCCAGGGGCCACCGACCGTGCCAGGGGCCACCCGACCGAGCCAGGGGTCACCCGACCGTGCCAGGGGTCACCCGGCCGTCCCGGGCGGGGCAGGGCGCGTCAGGGACCCGCCATCACGCCGATCACCATCGGCAGCGTCTGCTTGTCGAAGATGCCGTCGCTCAGATCCTCTCGGACGGTCTTGCCGTTCACCTTCATGGTGGGTGTGCCGGTCACTCCGTCCGCGTCCAGGGCGTTCTCGGAGGCGGTCACGAAGTCGCGGTACTTCATCTCCTTGACCGCCGCGTCGAACCGGGGCCCGCGCAGGCCCTCCAGCCGGGACGCCTGCTCCAGCAGGAACGCGTCGGTGTATCCGTCCACGGACTCCTCGGGCTGGTGGGCGAAGAGCAGGTCGTGGTACTCCACGAACTTCCCCGCGTCCAGCGCCGCCCGCAGCGCGTTGGCCGCCTTCTCGGAGCCCCGGCCGCCGAGTCGGTCGTCGAGAAACGAGGCGATCGTGTACTCGACCCTGACCTGGCCGGCCAGCACCAGCTCGCGCAGGCCCTCGCCGCCGCCCTCGGTCTCGAACTCCTTGCACACCGGGCAGCGCATGTCCTCGTACAGGTGCACGACGATCTCGGCGTTCGGGGAGCCGACCCGGACCGTCGTCCGATCGGGTGCCAGCGACTCCGGTACGTCGCCGAGCTTCGCGTAGGCCGCTGCGGCAGCGGTCCCGGCAGCCTTTCCGGCGCCGTCCGCCTCGTCCCCGCCGGCGTGCCGCCCGCATCCCGCGGCCAGCGCACCGGTCAGCACGATCGCGGCCGCCACGGCGGCGGCACGGCGGATCCGTCCCCCTCGCATGATTTCCCTTCCCGGGCGCGTCTGCCTGACGCGCGACGAGGGCCGACCCTATGCGATCACTGTGGACGCGCTCCAATCGGTTTCCGCTGGTCGCGCCGCGGGCCACGGGCCCGGCTGCCGGGGGTCGACGGACTCCGGGGGCGAGGGATTCCGGGGGTTGCAGGGGCTCCAGGAGCCGGAGGAGCTAGAGGAGCCGAAGAAGCTAGAGGGTGACGCCCACGGTCACCGGTTCGTTGACGAGGGTGATGCCGAACGCCTCGCGGACCCCGGTGACGACCTCGCGGGCCAGCGCGAGCAGGTCCTCGGTGGTGGCGCCGCCCCGGTTGGTCAGCGCCAGGGTGTGCTTGCCGGAGATGCGGGCGGGCCCCGTGCCGTATCCCTTGGTGAAGCCCGCCCTGTCGATCAGCCAGGCCGCGGAGGTCTTCGTGCGGCCCTCCCCCGCCGGGTACGCGGGCGGCTCCACCTCGTCGCCGAGGCGCTGCTTCGCGCGCTCCCGGAAGGCCGCGAAGTCCGCGTCCGCGAGGATCGGGTTGGTGAAGAAGGAGCCCGCGGACCAGGTGTCGTGGTCCTCGGCGTCCAGCACCATGCCCTTGCCGGCCCGCAGCTTGAGCACGGTCTCGCGGGCTTCGGCGAGCGGGACCCGGTCGCCGGGTGCGACGCCCAGCGCCCGGGCGGTCTCGGCGTACCGCAGCGGAGCGGACAGGCCGTCCGCGTCCTCCAGGGCGAAGCGGACCCGCAGTACGACGTGGCGTGCGGGGTCAGCCTTGAAACGGCTGTGCCGGTAGGAGAACGCGCACTCGGCGTTCGTCAGGGTGACCGTCTCGCCGGCCAGGCGGTCGTAGGCGATCACCTCGGTGATCGTGCTGGAGACTTCCTGGCCGTAGGCGCCGACGTTCTGGACGGGGGTGGCGCCCGCCGAACCGGGGATGCCGGCCAGGCACTCGACCCCGGCCAACCCGGCCTCGACGGTGCGGGCGACGGCGTCGGTCCAGATCTCGCCGGCGGCCAGTTCCAGCGTCGTGCCGCTGAGTTCGAAGCCGGTGGTGGCGATGCGCAGGGCCGTGCCCTCGAAGCCGCCGTCACCGATGACCAGGTTCGATCCGCCCCCGATGAGCAGCAGCGGGGTCCCGGCGGCGTCCGCCTCGCGGACGGTGTCGATCACCTCGGCGTCGGTGCTCGCCGTGATCAGCCGGGCGGCGGGGCCGCCCAGCCGGAAGGTGGTCAGTGGAGCCAGGGGCGCGTCGTGGAGTTCCTGCACGCGGCCAAGACTACGAGACGGTGCCGTCGGCCCGGACCGACGGCACCGGCGGACGCGGCTGACGCCTTGTGGGCACCCCGCGGAGAGCGGAGGACGGAGGACGGGGCGGGTGGTGCGGGTGCCCGGCCCGGCGGGCGGGGGCCGGGCCGGGCGCGCCCGTCAGGTCAGACGCCGTACCGCCTCCTCCCACGGCACGGGAAGAGCGTCGCTGCTCGTCGTCCAGGAGACGAACTTCGCGTCCTTCATCTGCCCTGCCAGCCCCCGGGACGTCGGGCGGTGGTTCCCGGAGCGGGCGAAGGCGTTCAGGGCGCCGGACGACTCCCAGGCGGACAGCGTCCAGAACGTCCGCTTCAGCGGCTGTGCCCTGAGGGAGGCTCCGTAGGCGCCGGGAGCCCTGCCGACCTGTCGCCAGACCGCCGGCGTCCGGGCGAGGAAGCGCAGCGCTCCCCAGAGGGTGTGGGTCTCGAAACGGGAGGCGAACACGTGGACGTCGGCGGCCCGTGGCGGGGTGTTCGGCACGGTCCAGGGGAGCGTGGGCATGTCGGGCTCCTTTCGCGGTGCGTGGCGGACGGCGGATGACAGGTGGCGGGTGGCGGACGGCGGATGACAGGTGGCGGGTGGCGGACGGCGGGTGGCGGGTGGCGGGTGGCGGGTGGTGGGTGGCGGAGAGGACACGGCGCGTCGGCTGCGCGGCCTTGCGGGACGTACGGCCGATCCTCCCGAGCGTGCGGGCCTTCCGGGCTGAGCGGGCCGTGCGGCCGTGCTGCCGTGCGGCCGTGCGGGCCGGGTCAGCGGGGCGCGGCCTCGACCGCCGGCTCCGGCATCGCCTCGGCGGTCTGCGCCTCCGGCGCCCCGGCGGCCCGGGCTTCGCCGCGCCGGGACGGCATCAGCAGTGCGGCGGCACCGGCGAGTGCGACCACCGCGGATCCGGTGACCAGGGCGGGCTTCAGCCCGTCGACGAAGGCCTGGGCGGACTCGTAGCCGCCCTGCGCGGCGAAGATCGAGGACATGACGGCGATGCCGAGCGCACCGCCCACTTCCCGCAGCGCGTTGTTGGCCCCGGAGGCGATGCCCTGTTCAACGGGGCGGACGCTGGACATCACCAGGGCGGCGGCCGGGGAGAAGTACAGGGCCATGCCGACGCCGCTGACGATCAGCCCGGGCAACTGGACGGCGTACGAGGCGTCGGCGGTGAGGACGTACGCCAGGTAGCCGAGCCCGGCCGCCTGCAGGAAGAGGCCGGTGGCGACGACCGGGCGGCCGCCGATGCGGTCGGAGAGGACGCCGGCGATCGGCGCCACCAGCATCGGCATGCCGGTCCACGGCAGCATGCGCAGGCCCGCCTTGGTGGGCGAGTAGCCGAGCACGCCCTGCATGTACTGGCTGAGCAGGAAGACCGACCCGAACATGCCGAGGAACATCAGCAGGCTGGCGGCGTTGATGCCGGTGAAGGCACGGGAGCGGAACAGCCGCATGGGCAGCATGGGGTTCTTCGCTCGGATGCCGTGCAGGACGAACCCGGCCAGCAGCGCGCCGCCGACGAACAGGCCGGTCAGCACCAGCGTGCTGGTCCATCCGTCGGCCGGCCCGCGCACCAGCCCGTACACGATGCCGAAGAGTCCGCCACTGGCGAGCAGGGTGCCCGGGACGTCGAGCGGGGCGTCGGTGCCGTGCGACTCGTCCAGGCGCAGGCGGGCGAGCGGCAGCAGGGCCACACCGACGGGGACGTTCAGCCAGAATATCCAGTGCCAGGAGATGTGTTCGGTCAGGCTGCCGCCGATGAGCGGTCCGGTGGCGACCGCCAGGCCGTTGACGGCTCCCCAGATGCCGAACATCATGCCCCGCTTGGCGACCGGCACGGCGGCCGTGAGCAGCGTGAGGGTCAGCGGCATCATGACAGCCGCGCCCACGCCCTGCACCGCCCGGGCGGCGATCAGGGAGTCGATGCCGGGCGACATGGCCGCGGCGGCGGAGGCACCGGTGAAGACGGCTATGCCGGCGAGGAACATCCGGCGGCGGCCGAAGCGGTCGCCGAGGGCCGCGCCGAGCATCAGCAGGACGGCGAAGGTGAGCGTGTAGGCGCTCACGGTCCATTCGAGGTCGTCCAGGGCGCCACCCAGATCCTCTCGGATCGAGGGCAGTGCCGTGGTGACGACGAGGTTGTCCAGGGCCGCCATGAATCCGGCGACACTGGTGATGACGAGGGCCCAGGCGGCTGCGCCGCGCCGTGGGGTCGGCTGTGACATCTCTCCCCCAGAGAGAATCGATCTGACTGTCGGTACGGCTGTCGATACGGCTGTCGATATGGCTTGGCCGGCGATCCGGCCGCGGCTCCGGTCGGACGATCGGGCTGGGCGGTCGGGTGGGTGGCCGGCGCAGCCACTGGGTTAGTTATTAATGACTAACTTTTACGGTCAGCAGAAGGCGGCGTCCGCGTACCGAATCCGTGCGGGGTGCGTCGGGTGATGCCGGGTCAGTACTCCAGCCGGCCGGAGATCCGCGTCGACGGGTAAAGCCCCTCCCACACCCGGTGCTCGACCGGGAACCCCATGGCGACCAGGCAGTTGATGAGCATCCCGTACGCCATGAAGTCGGTGGTCGCGCCGGTGTCCGCGCCGAGCGGCAGGTGGACGGTGTCCCACAGGCGCATCCAGCACGTGCGCACCGCCTCACCGAACTCGTGGTCTCCCTCCGCCTCGGCGGCCGCGACGGCGATGTACGTCTGCATCTGCATCAGCAGCCGGTCGGGCCGCTCCGCGATGACCTGGGTGTACGCGTTCGCCATGGCATGCAGGGCTTCTTCGCCCTCCATGCCCTCGGAAGCCTCCTCGAAGGTCCGGATGGTGTCCTCCATGCAACGCTCGGCGGCCGCGAGGAAGATCGCCTTCTTGCCCGGGAAGAGACGGAAGAGGTAGGGCTGCGAGACGCCGACCCGTTTGGCGATCGCCTCGGTCGAGGTGCCGTGGTAGCCACCCCGCGCGAACTCGACCGTCGCCGCCCGGATCACACTCTCCCGCCGCTCCTCCGCGCTCATCCTGACCATGGAAGAAAGTTAGTACGCAATCACTAATCACGTCAAGGGCAGGCATCCCCGGAAGCGCGGGCCGGGTGGCCACGGTCGGACACACCGCCCCGCGTCGAACCGCCACGGTGGCCCGGGCCCCTGAGGCGAACCCGAACCGTGGCCGCGTCGAGCCGCGACGGCCGGCCCGACGTCGGACCACGGCGGTAGCCCCGGGCCGGCTGCGGCGGCAGCCCCACGCGGGGGCAACGGCGGTGAACCCCGCCGCCGGTCCACGACCGCGGAACCCGCCTCCGGTCCACGGCCGCGGACTCTGCGTTCAGGCCACGGCCGCGGACCCTGCGTCCAGGCCACGGCCGGGCCGCGGACCCCGCCGTCGGTCCACGGCCGCGGACCCCGCGTTCAGGCGAGTCGTACGACCGCCCGGGACATGCCCAGGACCTTCTGCCCGGCGCTGGTCGCGGTCAGGTCCACCCGGACCGTGCCGTCGTCCAGCTTGGCCGCGACCTTTCCACCGACCTCGATCACGGCGCCCGCGTCGTCGTCGGGAACGACCACGGGTTTGGTGAACCGGACGCCGTACTCGACGACCGCACCCGGGTCGCCGACCCAGTCGGTGACCACCCGGATCGCCTCGGCCATGGTGAACATCCCGTGCGCGATGACGTCCGGGAGGCCCACCTCCTTGGCGAACCTCTCGTTCCAGTGGATCGGGTTGAAGTCACCCGAGGCGCCCGCGTACTGGACGAGCGTGGCGCGCGTCACGGGAAAGGTCCGGGCGGGCAGCTCGGTGCCGACCTCGACGTCGTCGTAGGAGATCTTCGCCGTCATGGGGATGCTCACACCTCCTCGGCCGCTCGGGCGACCAGCTTCGTCCAGGCGGTCACGACGTGCTCCCCCGCCTCGTCGTGGACCTCACCGCGCACGTCCAGGATGTCGTTGCCCGCCATGGACTTGATCGCCTCGATGGTCGAGGTGACGGTGAGCCGGTCACCGGCCCGCACGGGACGCCGGTAGGAGAACTTCTGGTCCCCGTGCACCACGCGGTTGTAGTCCAGCCCGAGCTGGGGGTCGGCGATGACCTGTCGGGCGGCGCGGAAGGTGATCGCGAAGACGAAGGTCGGCGGGGCGATCACATCGGGATGGCCGAACGCCTTCGCGGCCTCCGGGTCCCGGTACGCCGGGTTGGCGTCCCCCACCGCGTCCGCGAACTCGCGGATCTTCTCCCGCCCCACCTCGTAGGGCTCGGTGGGCGGATAGCTCCGCCCCACGAAGGACTGGTCGAGCGGCATGGCCCGGCACCTCCTGCTGTCAGAACGAACGTGCGCCGAAGTCGGACGCCGAGGCGACCGCAACGACACGAGGCCGCCCCCGGTTGATCGGGGACGGCCTCGGGTACGAGCCTGAATTATCGCGTCTCGCGGTGCGCGGTGTGCGCGTTGCAACGCGGGCAGTGCTTCTTCATCTCAAGACGGTCCGGGTTGTTCCGCCGGTTCTTCTTGGTGATGTAGTTCCGCTCCTTGCACTCCACGCAGGCCAGCGTGATCTTCGGGCGGACGTCGGTGGCAGCCACGTGAGTGCTCCTTGACGAACGGGTAGTAGTGGTTCAACGCAAGAAAGAGTAGCCGATCGACGGACCGACCCGGCAATCGGCTACTGAGAGTAGCGGTGACCGGACTTGAACCGGTGACACAGCGATTATGAGCCGCTTGCTCTACCGACTGAGCTACACCGCTGCGGTGGGATCGAGTCCCGCCTCTCGACGGGAACCTCTCTCACCAGAGCCCCAAAACGGAATCGAACCGTTGACCTTCTCCTTACCATGGAGACGCTCTGCCGACTGAGCTATTGGGGCGAGCGATGAAGACATTACACGGTCGCCCGCCGTTCGCCCAAATCCGTTTCGCAGCACCCGCGCCGCGCCGTACAGGCGCCGCAACAGGGGCGTTCCGGTACCCCCACCGTCCGGAGGACCACACCGGTACGACTATTGCGCTCCTCCCCACCAGCGCCCCGTCACCGCCCTAGGCTCGACACACTCTGTGTGATCTTGCTGTGCGATCCTGCGCCGCCGCGCGCGGTTGCCGAGCCTTCCTGGAGCGCGATGCCCGACAGCCAGCCGCAGCCGCCCTCGTCGTCCTCCCCGCCCCCGGGGCCGGCCGACCGGACCACCCTGCTGCTGTGCGGGGCCCGGCTCGCCGACGGCCGCCGGGTCGACGTCCGGCTGGGCGGGGGGCGGATCGAGGCGGTCGGCACGTCCGGGAGCCTCACGGCGGCACCGGCCGCCGTGCGCGGCGCACGCGTGGACCTCACCGGCCACCTGCTGCTGCCCGCCCCCGCCGAGCCCCACGCCCACGCCGACACCGCGCTGTCGGCCGACACCGACGGACCTGCTTCCGCGGAGCCGCAGGACGTCCAGCGCCGCGCCACCGAGGCCGCTCTGCTCCAGCTCGGGCACGGCGCGACCGCGCAACGCGCCCACGTGCGCGTGGGGGACGTGCAGGGACTGGCCACCCTGGGCGCGGTCCTCCAGGCGCGGCGCGCGCTGCGCGGGCTGGTCGAGCTGACCACGGTCGCGGTGCCGCGCCTGCTCACCGGCCTTGCCGGGGCGGACGGCCTGGCCATGCTGCGGGACGCGATGAAGATGGGCGCGTCGGTGGTGGGCGGCTGCCCCGACCTGGACCCCGACCCCACCGGGTACGTGGAGGCCGTACTGGACATCGCCTCCGAACACGGCTGCCCGGTCGACCTGCACACCCATGCCGCCGACCCGGCGCGCCTGGCCCGCCTGGCCGCCATGTCCGGCGGCCTCCGCCCCGGCGTCGCCCTCAGCCCGTGCGCCGGACTGGACCGCGTCCCGGCCGAGGTGGCCGGCCGCACCGCGGACCAGTTGGCCGCCGCGGGCGTCAGCGTGGTCTGCCTGCCTCAGGGCGGGTGCGGGGGTGTGGAGGACCGCGGGACGGCACCCGTACGGCTTCTGCGCGCCGCCGGGGTGCGGTTGGCGGCCGGCAGCGGTGCCCTGCGCGACGTCTCGAACCCGGTGGGCCGGGGCGACCCCCTGGAGGCCGCCTACCTGCTCGCGTCCCGCTACGGACTGCGCCCCTCGGACGCCTACGACGCGGTGGGCTGCTCGGCCCGCGCCGTGCTCGGCCTGCCCGAGGTGCGGGTGGAGGCCGGGTTCCCGGCCGATCTGCTCGCCGTGCGCGGCGACCGGCTCGCGGGGGCGCTGTCCCTGGCGTACAGCAGGATCGTCGTGCACGGGGGGCGGGTGGTGTCGCGGACCAGCGCGGTGCGGGAGTTCTGCGACTCCGCGGCCGCGACGGACCGGGGACTGCCCAGGCAGGGGCGCAAGGAGCCGTCCTGACACGGGTGAGCCCACGGCCCGGGCCGCAGCGCGAGCGGTCCGGGCGCAGCGCGAGCGGTCCGGGCGCAGCGCGAGCGGTCCGGGCGCAGCGCGAGCGGTCCGGGCGCAGCGCGAGCGGTCCGGCCCCGACGGAAGCGGTCCGGCCGCAACCGTGCGACCGACCGCCTACGACCGAACGCGTCCAGCCTCCTCGCTGCCGGCCCGTGTGCTGCGTCCCGGCCGCAGCCGTGCAGCACGGCGGTCCGTGCAGCGGACCGTGCAGCGCACCGGGCCGTCGCGGCGTACGGTCGGAGACATGCGCATTGTCATCGCTGGTGGTCATGGTCAGATCGCGCTACGGCTGGAGCGCCTGCTCGCCGCACGCGGGGACGAGGTCGCGGGCCTGATCCGCGCTGCGGAACAGGGCGACGACCTGCGGGAGGCCGGCGCCGAACCGGTCCTGCTCGATCTGGAGTCGGCCTCACTCGAACAAGTGGCCGCCCACCTCCAGGGCGCCGACGCCGCCGTCTTCGCGGCCGGCGCGGGCCCGGGCAGCGGGGCGGCCCGCAAGGACACCGTGGACAAGGGCGCGGCGGTGCTGTTCGCGGACGCCGCGGTCCGGGCCGGGGTGCGGCGGCACGTGGTCGTCTCGTCCATGGGAGCCGACGCCGGACGGCAGGGCGACGAGGTCTTCGACGCCTACCTGCGGGCCAAGGGCGCGGCGGACGACCACGTGCGGAGCCTCGACGCCCTGGACTGGACGATCCTGCGTCCCGGCGCGCTGACCGACGACGCGGGCACCGGACTCGTCCGCATGCAGGCGCACACGGGCCGCGGCCCGATCCCGCGCGACGACGTGGCCGCGGTCCTCGCGGAACTGGTGGACACGCCGGCTACGGCGGGCCTGACGCTGGAGCTGATCAGCGGGTCGACACCGGTGTCGGTGGCGGTGAAGTCGGTCGCCGGGAACTGACGCTGACGGACCGGCAGCTCAGCTTCCCCTGCGTCCTCACCGCCCCCGTTCTCACCGCCCGATCTCACCGCCCGTCCCGTTCCCGGCCCGCCTGACGGCGGCACGGGGACGGGAGGGGCGGGCCCGGTCCCGTCCCTCCCGTCCCTCCTCGGCAGGCGCGCCCCGGCCCTCTGCGCCGACGGGTATTCCTGCCGCGCGCCCTCGGGCAGAGGAGCCGGACGCCGCCGTCTTCACGCGCTGGGTCCGCGGCGCTGGGCCACTCGGGTACCGGCCCTCGCACGCCGTCCGCTTCCGACGCGCCTGAGAGGCAAGTCCTCCCTAGCATCCGAGCGTGGCACACACCTTCGACGAACTCGTGGAGAAGCAGCGCGCGGCGAACGAGGCACACGCGCGCGCCCTGGAGTTGCGGGACGCCTACGGCGCGCCGACGGCGGCGTCGTGGACCGGGGAGCAGCACGACACCTACGAGACGGCCTGGCGCGCCTGGCGCGACCTGGCCCGGGACACGCAGGCCGCGGTCACCGAGTACGCCAGGAGCGAGAGCCGACCGCGCAACGAGGTCGAGGCGGAGGTGAAGAAGGCGGCGCCTACGGCGCCGACCGGTGACGACTAGACCGTGCACGGGGCGCACCAGCCGCCTGCCGCCCACCGATCCCTGCCCGCTGCCCGCTGCGCACTGCCTGCTGCCTGCTGCCTGGAGTTGGACCACGCACCGCACCCGTCACCCCGCGCCCGCCGCGTCGGAAGGCGGCTCCGACGGGTTCTGGAACCGGTCAGCCAGGATCATCGCCACATCGTCGGCCAGGTCGCCACCGGTGTGGCGGACCAACGCCTGGTGCAGCTGCTCCAGGAACTCCGACGGGGTGGCACCGGCACCTATCCCCTCCACGGCCTCGGGCAGGGCGAAGAACTCGTGATCGCGGTTGCGGGCCTCGATCACGCCGTCGGTGTACAGCAGCAGCCGGTCTCCGGGGTTGAACGCGTAGCTCTCGGGCCTCGCGGGGAGGTCGGTGACGAGGTCTTCGAGGCCGAGGGGCGGCAACGGCACACTCGGCATCAGTGGCACGGTCCTGCCCTGGCTCAGGAGCAGCGGTGGCGGATGTCCGCGGTTGACCAGTTGCACCACGGGTTCGTCCGGCACCTGCGCGATGAGCGCCGTGGTGAACCCCTCGAGCCGAACCTCCTGGCCGTAGGCACCCGGCAAGGCGAGTTCACGTCGCAGCGCAGCCGCGCAGCGGTTCATGACCTCCACCAGGTCGTCCTCGTAGTGCACGGCCTCCCGAAACGCGCCGAGCGCCACCGCGACGGCTCGCACCGCGGTGAGCCCCTTGCCCCGGACGTCTCCGACGATCATCCGGACGCCGTACCTCGTCTGTACCGCCTCGTACAGGTCACCGCCCACCCGTGCCCCCGTCCCGGCCGCGAGGCACAGGCTGCCGGCGGACACCGGCCCCAGGCGCTCGGGCACGGGTCGCAGCACCACCTCCTGGGCCGCCACCGCGATCCGGCGGACCTGGTCGAGCTCCCGCTGCCTGCGCTCCTGCATGGCGAGGCTGGTGACGAACCCGGCCGCGGAGACCAGGGCCAGAGCCAGCAGGTTGCTGTAGACCTGCAGGGTGCCCCAGGCCCCGTTGTAGGTCGCGGTGGTCACGCTGATGGCCAGCGCCAGGGCCGCCGCCGCCGTGGTGCCCTTGGGCCCCAACGCCACGGCCGCCAGCGCGGGCACCGCGGTGAGGAAGGGGCCGGTGTAGATGAAGTGCGCGGGCGTGAGTTCGATGACCAGCACGGCCAGCGCGATCAGGAAGGGCAGACCCTGCAGCAGGGCGAAGAGGGCCCGGCTGTGCGCACCGGCTCCCGGCACCGGGGGTGAGTGCAGGAGCCACTTCATGGACCCAGCCTGCCTCGGGGAGACCCACGGCTCCACCCCAGCCCACCGCCCACGGCAGCAGGGCATTGCCCCTCCCTGCTCTGCGGGAGTGGCACGAGTGGGAGTGATCAAGCTCTCCGCGGGGGGACGTCCGGGGGACGTGCACCGATCAACGGTGAGATACGGGCGGTACGAGGTGAGACATGTCCGCGCCCCGTCCAGCATGAATCGAACAGGCAGACAGAACGAGAGAACCCCTCTGACCAGGTGAGGAACTTGGTCAGAGGGGTTCTCCCTCAGCGTGGCGGCGCCAGGATTCGAACCTGGGAAGGCTGAGCCGGCAGATTTACAGTCTGCTCCCTTTGGCCGCTCGGGCACACCGCCGGGTTTTGCCGCCGGGAGCCCGCCTTGCGGCGCCGCTCCGTGGCAACGACGTAAACCATACCCGATGGACCGGGGTGCTTCGCCACCAGATTGATCACCACTCGGGGAGGGCGGGGTGGCTAGGCTTGTCCGGATGCGGCCCGGGAGCCTCCCGGGGCTCGGCGGCAGCCCCCACGGCGCCGGCACGCACCCCAACGCACTTCGATACAAGGAGCCACAGGACATGGCCGACTCCAGTTTCGACATCGTCTCGAAGGTCGAGCGGCAGGAGGTCGACAACGCCCTCAACCAGGCCGCCAAGGAGATCTCCCAGCGCTACGACTTCAAGGGCGTGGGCGCATCGATCGCGTGGTCCGGCGAGAAGATCCTGATGGAGGCGAACTCCGAGGACCGGGTGAAGGCCGTCCTCGACGTCTTCCAGTCCAAGCTGGTCAAGCGGGGCATCTCGCTGAAGGCCCTGGACGCGGGCGAGCCCCAGCTCTCCGGCAAGGAGTACAAGATCTTCGCGTCGATCGAGGAGGGCATCTCCCAGGAGAACGCCAAGAAGGTCGCGAAGATCATCCGGGACGAGGGCCCCAAGGGCGTGAAGGCCCAGGTGCAGGGTGACGAACTGCGCGTCACCTCCAAGAGCCGGGACGACCTGCAGGCCGTCATCGCCCTGCTGAAGGGCCGGGACTTCGACTTCGCGCTGCAGTTCGTCAACTACCGGTGATCGAAGAGGCCGGCCGGTAGGGGTCGTCCGGCACGCCGGGCTGGCGGGCATGCCCGGGCCGTCGGGCACGCCGGGCCGTCGGGCAAGCGGGGGCCGTGGTGGGACCGCGGCCTTCGCGGCCTCCGACTGGCGCCCGGCCCGGCGCCCGACCTCCCAGGAAGAGGCCGGGCCGGTGGGGCCGGGGGACGGCGAGAGGGGTGGGCGGCTCCGGGAGTTTCCGGTGCCACCCACCCCTCTCGGCCGTCCGCGGCGATGCGGCGGTGCGGGGCGGTGCGGGGCGCGGTCGTCAGTCGCGCGAGTTGCCGAACAGGATGCGGTACCCGATCAGCAGGACGAGCGAGCCGCCGATCGCCGCCGCCCAGGTCCCCTTGTCGTAGAAGTCGTTGGTGATCGAGTGGTGCAGCCACCGGGAGGAGATCCAACCGCCGATGAACGCGCCCGCGATGCCGATGAGGGTCGTGCCGATGAAGCCGCCCGGATCGCGGCCCGGCAGCAGGAACTTGGCGATGGCTCCGGCCAGCAGGCCGAGGATGATCCAGCTGATGATGCCCATGCCGTGAACCTGCCCCTTCGTGCTGTGCGTTGACCGTCCCGACGCTGTGATCTTCCCTACGGCGCCCTCGGACGGACCGCACTCGTGCGTGTGTTCGTGCCGTGTTGCCGGGAAGGACGCCGCGACGACCCCCGGCGGTTGCAGCTCTCAGTAGGGTGCCGCTCATGACGACGCCCGGATCCGCCGGTGGACTGCGACGCACTCTCGGCGTCGGGGACGCCGTGGTCGTCGGCCTCGGCGCGATGGTGGGTGCGGGGATCTTCGCGGCTCTGGGGCCCGCTGCGCGCGCCGCCGGCTCCGGGCTGCTGCCCGCGCTCGCGGTCGCCGCAGTGGTCGCCTACTGCAATGCCCTCTCCTCGGCGCGGCTGGCGGCCCGGTATCCGGCCTCGGGCGGCACCTACGTGTACGGGCGTGAGCGGCTGGGGGCGTTCTGGGGTCACCTCGCCGGGTGGGCGTTCGTGGTCGGGAAGACGGCTTCCTGCGCGGCGATGGCGCTGACCGTGGGCGCGTACGTGTGGCCGGGGCGGGCGCACGCGGTGGCGGTCGCGGCCGTGGTGGCGCTGACCGCGGTGAACTACGGCGGCGTCCGGAAGTCGGCCCGGCTGGCCCGGCTGATCGTGGGAGTGGTGCTGGCCGTCCTCGCCGGCGTGGTCGTCGTGTGCCTCGGGTCCGGGGAGTCGGACGCCGGGCGCCTGGACCTCGGGGTGTCCGGGTTCCCGGGAGGGGTGCTGCGCGCCGCCGGTCTGCTGTTCTTCGCGTTCGCGGGGTATGCGCGCATCGCGACGCTCGGGGAGGAGGTACGGGATCCGGCACGGACCGTTCCGCGCGCGATTCCGCTTGCTCTCGGGCTCGCGCTGGCGGTGTACGCGGCGGTGTCGGTGGCGGTGCTGTCGGTTCTGGGGCCGGATGGCCTGGGACGCGCCGAAGCCCCGCTGGCGGACGCCGTGCGGGCGGCCGGCGCCTCCGGATGGGTGCCGGTGGTGCGGGTGGGTGCGGCGGTGGCCGCGGTGGGCTCGCTGCTGTCGCTGCTCGTCGGCGTGTCCCGCACTGCGCTGGCGATGGCCCGGGACCGGCATCTGCCGTCCGTGCTCGCCGCCGTCCATCCGCGGTTCCGGGTGCCGCACCGGGCGGAGCTGGCCGTCGGGGCGGTGGTCGCCGTCCTGGCCGCCACCGTGGACGTGCGGGGCGCGATCGGGTTCTCGTCCTTCGGGGTGCTGACGTACTACGCGGTGGCCAACGCCTCGGCGTGGACCCTCGATCCGGCACCGCGGGCGCGGCTGGTGCCGGCGGCGGGGCTGATCGGCTGTGCCGTGCTGGCGTGCTCCCTGCCGGCGGCGTCCGTGGCGGCGGGCGCGGGCGTGCTGGCCCTTGGGGTGCTCGTGTACGGGGTACGGGCCCGGCGCGGGCGGCGGAAGGAGTGGCTGGGGAAGCGGTAGCCCGGGTGCGGGAGGCGGTGGAACCTCGGGGAGCGGGAGTAGGAGTAGGAGCGGGGGCACGGGCACCCGGAGCGGAGGCACGGGCACAGGCACGGGCACCCGGAGCGGGGGCGGCACGGGCACAGGCACGAGTACCGGGCGCGGGGGCACGGGTGGCGGCGGGTGTCACCGTACGTTCCCGATCACGCCACGAAGGCTCTCCGTTTCCGCCGGACCACGCGCCCCGCTGATACTGGTGGGAGCAGGGCAGTACCGCCGGCGAGCGACCTGGAGAGGTAAACCGATCATGAAGCTGTTCAACCTGCTGCTGAACATCATCTGGCTCTTGTTCTGCGGTATCTGGATGGCCCTGGGCTATCTGGTCGCCGCATTGATCTGCTTCATCCTGATCGTCACCATCCCCTTCGGCATCGCGTCGCTGCGTATCGCCGGCTTCGTCCTCTGGCCGTTCGGCCGGACGGCGGTGGAGCGGCCGGACGCCGGTGCGGGGTCGTTCCTGGGGAACGTGATCTGGGTGATCTTCGCGGGGTGGTGGTTGGCGCTGGCCCACCTGGTCACGAGCATCCCGCTGTTCCTGTCGATCATCGGGATCCCGTTCGGCTGGGCGAACCTGAAGCTGATCCCGATCTCGCTCATGCCCCTGGGCCGGGAAGTGGTGTCGACGGACCAGGGCTTCGGGAGCCGCTACTAGCAGGGCCGGTGGCGCCGATCCGTACGGCACCGGCCCGCACCGCGCCACCGCCGGTCGGGCCGGGTGCCCGCCCCGACCGGGACGCCGGGTGCCGTCGGCCGGACCGACCGGGTCACCGGGTGCCGTCGGCCGCTTCGGCCGGACCGGGCTGCGTGGGCCAGTACGGGGCGGCGTGGGCCAGTGCCCGCCCCTCCAGCGTCGCGACCATCCGCTCGAAGAGGCGGACGGCGGCGGGACCGCTCCAGTCCTCCGGGAGCACCTCGGGCGGCAGCCCGGGATCGCGGAACGGCAGCTTGCGCCAGTGGTCGACCAGGGAGAGGTACGTGACGAAGGCGTGCTTGCCGTCGACGAAGGCGGCCGTGGCCAGTCGGTCCGCCTCCGCCTCGTGGTCCTCGATGAACTCCTCGTAGCGTCGTTCGATCCCCTCGATGTCCCAGCCGTTGCGGACCATGGCCGCCAGTTCCTGCCCCGCGGCGTAGTGGCCGACGAAGACGGCGCACTGACCGGTCAGGTCCAGCTCGGCGATGGCGCGCTGGGCCGACGCCAGCATGCGCGCGGGGGCGATCCACACCGCCGATCCGATGTTGCCGAAGCCGAGCGAGGTCAGGTGGGCGGTGAGCTGGTGGCGCCGGGCGCGCGCGGACTCGGGGACGGAGAAGTTGACGAGGCACCAGCCGTCACCCAGTTCGGCCGGCTGCCGCGCGTGCCAGATCACCTCGTCGCCGGCGGCGAGGGCCTCCAGCGCGGCGGGGGTCAGTGCGTAGCCGCGTACGCCGGAGCGGGGCTCCGACTCCAGCCAGCCGCGCTTCTTGAGCCGGAACACCGCCGTCCGGACGCTGGCGGCGTCCAGGCCCGACTGGGCGAGCAACTCGACGGTGCCCGCGATCGGCATCCAGTTGCCCATCTTGCGGACGACGGCGCCGAGGAAGCTCACCAGGACGGTCCGGGACCGGGGTGTGGCTGCGGGTGTTCGGGCTTCCCTGGTCGCGCTCATCCGACCGAGTATGGCGGATGCGGTCCGGGGGCCCGCACACCCCCTCGGAGCGCTGCGACCCATTCCTCCGGCCACGGGCCGCCGGCGGCGCCTTTGCGGTGGCCGCTGCCGATGTAGGCGGTGACGTAGCGGCCGTGCGCGGCCCGGCGGCCGGGGTGGCCCCGGAACTCCTCGCCCCAGACCTCGAAGCGGAAGGTCATGGAGGTGGTGCCGATGTCGGCAAGCTCCACGACGGTCCGGACGTCCTGGCCGAAGAAGAGCGGCGACTCGAAGTCCACCTCGTAGTGGACCCGCGGTGCGGCCGGGAAGTAGCCGTGCAGGCCCAGTCCGGCCATCAGCGAGGCCTCCGCGGCCTCGACCAGGCGCACGACCGTGCTGTTGTGGTAGATGCCCGCGGCATCGGTGTCGATCCACTCGATCCGGGACCGGTGGACACCGGTCCGGTCGGAGCCCCCTGCCGTGCGGCCGGATTCCCGGGCCGCCCCGTCGGAATCCCCCACCGCCCGGCCGGGGTCCCCGACCGCCCCGTCGGAGCGCCCGGACGGCCGGTGGCAGCCCCCGGCCGCCGGTTCGTGGTCCCCGGCCGTACGTTCGTGGCCCCCGGCCGCCGCGGTCACGCGGACACCGGGGCGCGGCGCGGGGTCCACCGCAGGTGCACGGTGCCGTCGGCGCCCTCCCGCAGCAGCGAGAGGCGCGGCGGGACCTTGTCGGTGCGCGAGGTGGGCGGCCTGCGCCTGCCGGCCTTCCACTGCACCGGCCACTGCGCGCCGTCGCCCCGGTACTCCTGCTCGGCCGCGGCCTGCAGGGTCCACTGCGGGTTGTACAGGTGGGTGCGGCCCAGGGCGCACAGGTCCGCCCGTCCGGCGAGCAGGATCGAGTTGACGTCGTCGTAGGAGGAGATGGCGCCCACCGCGATCACCTTCACCCCGGCGGGACCGGCCACCCGGTGGCGGATCATGTCGGCGAACGGTGTCTGGTACGAACGGCCGTAGGCGGGTGCCTCGTCCTTGGTGACCTGCCCGGAGGAGACGTCGATGGCGGCGGCGCCGTGCTCGATGAACGCCCGGGCGATCTCCACGGCGTCGTCAGCGGTGTTGCCGTCCGGTACCCAGTCGGTCGCCGAGATGCGGACGGTGACCGGGATGTGCGGTGGGACGGCGCGCCGCACCGCGTCGAAGACCTCCAGCGGGAACCGCAGCCGGTTGTCCGGGGAGCCTCCGTACTCGTCGGTGCGCCTGTTGGCAACGGGAGAGAGGAAGGACGACAGCAGGTAGCCGTGGGCGGCGTGCACCTCGACGAGGTCGAAGCCCGCCCGCACTCCGCGTTCGGCGGCGGCGACGAAGTCGGCGACCACCTTGTCCAGGTCCGCGCGGGTGGCCTCGCGGGGGGTGTGGCAGCCGGGGCCGTAGGGGATGGCGGACGGGCCGATCACCTCCCAGTTGCCGTCGTCGAGCGGTTCGTCCATGCCCTCCCACATGAGCCGGGTGGATCCCTTGCGGCCCGAGTGGCCGAGCTGCAGGCCGATCTTCCCGGTGGTGCGCTCGTGCACGAAGTCCGTGACGCGGCGCCAGGCGTCGCGCTGCTCGTCGGTCCACAGTCCCGGACAGCCCGGGGTGATGCGTCCCTCGGGCGAGACGCAGACCATCTCGCTCATCACCAGGCCCGCGCCGCCCAGCGCCTTGGAACCGAGGTGCACCAGGTGGAAGTCGCCGGGAACGCCGGCCTCGGCGGAGTACATGTCCATCGGGGAGACGACGATGCGGTTCTTCAGTTCCAGCGGGCCGATGCGGACCGGCTGGAACATGGCCGGGGCGGTGCCGGGGGCCTGCTCGCTCCGGGCGAACTCGCTCTCCATCAGGGCGGCGAACTCGGCGTCCCGTTCGCGGAGGTTCTCGTGGGTGATCCGGCGCGAGCGGGTCAGCAGGTTGAAGACGAACCGGGCCGGGTCCTGGTCGGCGTACATGCCGATGTTCTCGAACCACTCCAGTGACGCCTGCGCGGCCCGCTGGGTCGACTCGACGACCGGTTTGCGCTCGGTCTGGTAGGCCTCGAGCGCCTCCGCCACCGTGGGCTGCTCGTGCAGGCAGGCCGCCAGTGCGAGGGCGTCCTCCATGGCGAGCTTGGTACCGGAGCCGATGGAGAAGTGCGCCGTGTGGGCGGCGTCGCCGAGCAGCACCACGTTGTCGTGGTGCCAGCGCTCGTTGCGGACGGTGGTGAACTCCAGCCACTTGGAGTTGTTGGTGAGGACGCGGTGGCCCTCCAGCTCGCCGGCGAAGATCTCGGCGATCCTGGCGACGGCGTACTCGTCGGAGGCGCCCGGCGGGAACGCCCGGCCCGCGGTCCGGTCGAAGCCGGCGCGCCGCCACACGTCCTCGTGCATCTCGACGATGAACGTCGAGCCGGTGTCGGAGTACGGGTAGCCGTGGATCTGCATGGTGCCCCACTCCGTCTGCTTGACGAAGAACTGGAACGCCTCGAAGACCAGGTCGGTGCCGAGCCAGATGTACTTGTTCCGCCGCCGGTCCAGCGACGGGCCGAAGACGTCGGCGTACTTCGTGCGGACGGCGGAGTTCAGGCCGTCGGCCGCGAGGACCAGGTCGTGCGTGGCGCGCAGCTCGTCCGCGTCCGGGGCCTCGGTCCGGTAGTGGACGGTGACGCCGAGTTCGGCGACCCGCTCCTGCAGGATCCGCAGCAGTTCCTTGCGGCTCATCGCCGCGAACCCCTGTCCGCCGACGGTGAACCGGTGGCCGTCGAAATCGACGTCGATGTCGGTCCAGCGGGCGAAGCGGCTCTCCATCGCGGCGTGGACGACGTCGTCGGCGTTGTCGATGCCGCTGAGGGTCTCGTCGGAGAAGACGACGCCGAATCCGAAGGTGTCGTCCGGGGCGTTGCGCTCCCAGACGGTGACCTCGTGGGCCGGGTCGAGCTGCTTCATCAGGGCGGCGAAGTACAGGCCTCCCGGGCCGCCTCCGGCGATGGCGATCCTCATGCGGTTCCCTCCACGGTGCGGCGGAGCTTGTAGTGCTGGAGCTTGCCGCTGGGGTTGCGCGGCAGCGAGGCGATGAAGCGGACCTCGCGCGGGTACTTGTACGGCGCGATCTGCTGCTTGACGTGGTTCTGGATCTCGTCGGCCTTCGTCTCGTCCCCGGCCACGCCCTCGCGGAGTACGACGAACGCGCACACGATCGCGCCGCGTTCGGGGTCGGGCCGGGCGACGACCGCCGACTCGAGGACGTCCGGGTGGGTGTCGACGGCGGCCTCCACCTCCGGTCCGGCGATGTTGTAGCCGGAGGAGACGATCATGCTGTCGTTGCGGGCGCGGTACCAGAAGTAGCCGTCCTCGTCGCGCAGGAAGGTGTCGCCGGTGACGTTCCATCCGTTGACGACGTAGTCGGCCTGCCGGTCGTCGTCCAGGTAGCGGCAGCCGACCGGGCCGATCACAGCGAGCCGTCCCTCGACGCCGGGCCCGAGTTCCTCGCCGTCCGGGCCCAGGACGGTGGCACGGTAGCCGGGGACGGGCCGGCCGGTCGATCCGGGGCGGATGTCGTCGTCGGCGGCCGAGATGAAGATGTGCAGCATCTCGGTGGCGCCGATCCCGTCGACGATCCTGACGCCGAGCTCCTGGTGCAGTTGCTCCCACACGTCCTGCGCTATGTGCTCGCCCGCGCTGACCGCGCGGCGCAGCCCGGCGAGCCGCTTCACCAGGCCCGACTTGAGGATCTGCTTGTACGCGGTCGGCGCGGTGGCCAGTACGGTCACACCGTGGTCCGCCACCAG
This sequence comes from Streptomyces sp. MS06, assembly GCF_047200655.1. Lineage (NCBI taxonomy): Bacteria > Bacillati > Actinomycetota > Actinomycetes > Kitasatosporales > Streptomycetaceae > Streptomyces > Streptomyces sp. MS06. Next base: position 88,117 of record NZ_JBJZOJ010000008.1, on the reverse strand, counting down.
CCCGGCGAGTTCGGCCGGCGTGGCCGACTCGGTGAGCAGCGCGCAGGCGCCGGCCCGCAGCGTGAAGACGACCAGCATGCCCAGGCCGAAGGTGAAGGCCAGCGGCGCGGTGCACGCCACCAGGTCGTCGGGGCGCAGGCGGAGCGTGTGCCGGCCGAAGGTGTTGTCGATCGACAGTACGTCGCGGTGGAAGTGGACGGTGATCTTCGGGACGCCGGTGGTGCCCGAGGTCGGCCCGAACAGCGCGACGTCGTCCGCGGCCGTGTCGACGGCGGTGAACCGGCCGGCCTTCCGGGCGGCCCGTCTGCTCAGGTCGTCGTGGGCGTCGCCGCCGTACGCGACGACGGCCAGGTCGGGCGCGACCGTGTCGCGTACGGTCAGCACGTCGTCGACGAAGCGGTGGTCGACCAGTGCGACGGCGGGCCGGGTCTTCTCGACGATCGGCGCCAGCTCCCGTGCCCGCAGGGCGGCCATGGTGGTCACGACGACGCCGCCGGCGCTGAGCACGCCGAGCCACGCGGCGACGGTCCAGGGGTTGTTCGGGGAGCGCAGCAGGACCCGGTTGCCGGGCACCAGGCCGAGGTCCTCGGTGAGCACCTGGGCGATCTGGGCGGCCCGCCGCCGGAGCTCTCCGTAGGTCCAGAGGTCGCCGCCGGGAGTGCGCAGCGCGGGCCGGTCGGGGCCGTGGGCGGCGATCACCCGGTCCATCAGTTCCGTGGCGGCGTTGAGGCGTTCGGGGTACCGGAGAGGTTCGGTCGTGAACTCCAGCACCGGCCACCGGTCCGCCGGGGGCAGGTGGTCGCGGGCGAAGGTGTCGGTGTGGCCGGAGGGCGAGAGGGTCATCGGTCTCCTCCCCGCGGGGCGCGGATCATGCCTTCCTGGACGACGGTGGCCAGGTGGGCGCCGTCGGGGGTGAAGAAGCGGCCGGCGGCGAGGCCGCGGCCCGCTTCGGCCGCCACCGCCTGCTGGGCGTAGAGGAGCCAGCCGTCGGCGGTGCCCGGTCGCGGGGCGCGGTGGAACCACATCGCGTGATCGAGGCTGGCCGTGACCAGGCCTTCCGTGGCCCAGGGCAGGTCGAGCACCCGCAGTACCGGTTCCAGGATGGTGTAGTCGCAGACGTAGGCGAGCGCGGCCGTGTCCCGCTGGGCGTCGGTGAGCCCGTCGACGGTGCGCAGGCCGTCGAACGGTCTGACCCAGACCGCCTGGTGGGGCAGCCGCTCGCCCTCGACGGTGAGGTAGACGGGGCCCGGCGCGTGCCGCATGTCGAAGCTGCGTCCGGAGGACCAGTAGGCCTTGGAGACCTCGGTCATCGTCCCGCCGGTCCGGTCGGTGAGCCATGCGGCGGAGCTGGGCAGCGTCTCGGGGCCGGGCAGGCCGGCCGCGGACAGCCAGTCCGGGAGCTCGCCCTGGTAACTCGCTCCGGGCTCGCCGGCCGCGAAGTTGGCCAGGCAGACGTAGAGCGGTCTGCCGTTCTGGTAGCCGCGGACCTGCCGGGTGGCGTAGCCGCGGCCGTCGCGCAGCAACTCCACCTCGTAGCGGACCTTCTCGCCGATCTCGGCGGGGCGCATGAAGTAGGAGTGCATGGAGTGCAGCGTCTTGCCGTCGCCGACGGACCTCATGGCGGCTGCCGCGGCCTGGGCGACCAGGTCGCCGCCGTAGGCCTTGGGCCAGGGGCAGGGCTGGGTGACGGCGGTGAAGGCGAGGTCGAAGTGCTCGGCCTCGGCCGGCGTCAGGGTGAGGGCGGCGCTGAAGTACTCGGAGGTGGTGTCGGCCATCACGACCGGCCCAGCCAGTCGCGCAGGTCGGCGTCCGCGACCTGCGGAAGGTTGACCACGATGTTCTCCGGTGTGCGGGTCGTCATCCAGGTCAGCGGTTTGTTGCGGTCGAGGTTGCACTCGACGTGGGGCATGAACGGCGGGACGAAGACCCAGTCCCCCTCCGCCATGTCGATGTAGTCGTCGAACTTCTCGCCGAAGTAGATGCGGGCGCGGCCGGAGAGCACGTAGCCGCCGGTCTCGGCCTCGCCGTGGTGGTGGGGTACGGAGCGGTAGCCGGCGTCGTTGCTGACCTTGCCGAACCAGATCCTGGTGGCCGGGGTGTGCTGGGCGCTGACTCCCGAGATGCGGGTGGCGCCGTCGGACTGGCCGGTGTTCCCGGGCTCGGTGCCGGCGCGGGTCACGACCGGTACCACCAGGCCGCTCTCGGTGGCATACATCGAGTTGTCGCCCTCGAGGGCGTACGAGTCGTAGAGCCCGTGGTCGGTGGGACGGGGGTCCATGGAAGCTCCTCTTCGGGGACGGGGGTGAGGGGGTGGAGCCGGGGGCGTCAGCGCGCGGACCGGACGGTGTTGCGCAGGGTGCCGATACCGGGGATCTCGGTCTCCACGACGTCGCCGTCGGCGAGGAACCGCTGGGGGTCCCGGGCCGCGCCGATGCCGCCGGGCGTTCCGGTCAGCACCAGGTCGCCGGGGCGCAGCACGGTGAAGGCGGAGATGTAGGCCAGCAGGTCGGCGGCGTCGAACACGAGCGTCCTGGTGGTGTCGTGCTGGACCTCCTCGCCGTTGACCCGGCAGATCACCTCGACTCCCGCGGCCGGGTCCATCTCGTCGGGGGTGACGACGACGGGGCCCACCGGTGTGGACGCGTCCCATGCCTTGCCCTGGAACCACTGCAGCGTCCGGTACTGCCAGTCGCGGACCGAGATGTCGTTCGCGGCGGTGTAGCCGGCGATGCCGGCGAGCGCGGCCTCCCGGTCGGCGTGCCGCAGCGTCGCGCCCACCACGACGGCGAGTTCGGCCTCCCAGTCGACCTGGAGGTCCGGTGGCAGGAGCAGGTCGGCCTCGGGGCCGGTCAGGGTGTCGGCGTACTTGGCGAAGAGGGTGGGGTGCGCCGGCAGTTCGCGTCCGGTCTCCCGGATGTGGTCGGCGTAGTTGAGTCCGCAGCAGATCACCTTGCCGGGGGCGGGCAGCGGGAGGACCGGGACGGCGTCGCGGAGTGCCTCACCGGCCAGGGCGGTGGCCCGTTCGGGGGGTGTCGTCGCGAGGAACGCCGACAGGTCGGCGGCGGGGAGGGCGTGCCAGGCGCCCTCGTGGAGCACCGCGGCGGTCCTGCCGGTCTCGTGGTCGACGGTCGCCAGGCGCATGGGCGCTTCCTCTCCCTCACTGCTGTCCGCGAACTGCATTTCATTATTTCTACGATCGTCACGAGAGTGTCAATAGCTGCTACGGTGTCGGCCAGACAGCACCCGTCCGGCAGGAGATCTCCATGGCGACCATCCCGGCCCCGGTACCGGTCAACCCCGCGTCCCTGGCCAGGCCCAGCGGCTACTCGCACGGGACACTGAGCGGAAACACGCTGTACCTCGGCGGGCAGACGGCCCTCGACAAGGACATGCGGATCGTCCAGGGCGGCATCGTCGAGCAGTTCCGGCAGGCGTTCGGCAACGTCCTCGCGACCCTCGCGGAGGCGGGCGGCATCCCCGAGGACCTGGTGAGCGTCACGATCTACCTGACCGACATCCCCGACTACCAGGCGCACGGCAAGCAGATCGGAGAGGTCTGGCGCGAGCTGGCCGGTCCGGTCTACCCCGCCATGGCCGGCATCGGCACCACCGCGCTGTGGCAGCCCGAGGCCATGATCGAGATCCTCGGCGTGGCGGTCATCCCCGACGATCGACTGGTCCGACCCGCGTAGCCCCGAGCCGCCGCCGAGTGCCCGGTGGCCCGGCACCCCTCCGGGGAGAACCGGCACAACCTCCTGCGACCTGCCGGCGCTTCACCGCGGAACGCCCCGGTGCGACGAGCCGCGGGCGCGCCGCACCGGCGGAAGGGGGGACGGTCCTGCTCCCGGAACTCCGACCCGCCTCCCGGGACGTCCGGGGCGCGCCGCTCCGGGCGCGGAGCCGAACGCCGGGAGCGGCACCGACGGCACGCCGACGGCGGGGAGGCGGCCCGGCGGACCCACGGAGGTCACGGCCGGCGGGAGGCCGAGCAACTGGGTAGCCGCATGCCCGAGTGGCCGGGTAGCCGCATGGCCGGGTAGCCGGATGGCCGAGTAGCCGGGTAGCCGGTCAGAGGCTCGGTATCGCCCGCAGGGGGGCCGGGAGGATCCTCACAACGGACGACCCGCCATCTTCTCGAGCCGGGCGACACGCTCCGCCATCGGCGGGTGCGTGGAGAACATCTTCGACATCCCCCGGCCGGGGCGGAACGGGTTCGCGATCATCATGTGGCTCGCGGTCTCGATACGCGGCTCGGGCGGCAGCGGGAGCTGCTTGGTCCCGGCCTCCAGCTTGCGCAGGGCGCTCGCCAGGGCGAGCGGATCACCGGTGAGGCGGGCCCCCGAGGCGTCGGCCTCGTACTCCCGGGAACGGCTGATGGCCAGTTGGATGAGGCCGGCCGCGAGCGGCCCCAGAATCATGATCAGCAGCAGGCCGACGAGTCCGGGACCGTCGTCGTCGTCGCCGCGGCCGATCGGGATCAGCCAGGCGAAGTTGACCAGGAACATGATCACTGAGGCGAGGGCGCCGGCGACCGAGGAGATCAGGATGTCCCGGTTGTAGACGTGGCTGAGTTCGTGGCCGATGACGCCGCGCAGCTCCCGCTCGTCGAGGATGCGCAGGATGCCCTCGGTGCAGCAGACGGCGGCATTGCGCGGGTTGCGGCCGGTCGCGAAGGCGTTGGGGGCCTCCGTCGGGGAGATGTAGAGGCGGGGCATGGGCTGCCGGGCCTGGGTGGAGAGGTCTCTGACCATGCGGTACAGCGCCGGCGCCTCGAACTCGCTGACCGGGCGCGCCCTCATCGCGCGCAGGGCCAGCTTGTCGCTGTTCCAGTACGCGTAGGCGTTGGTGCCCAGGGCGACGAGGACCGCGACGATCAGTCCGGTACGGCCGAAGAAGCTGCCGATGACGATGATGAGTGCGGACAGTCCCCCGAGGAGTACTGCGGTCCTGAGCCCGTTGTGCCGGCGGTGCACGGTACGCCCTCCAAGTGGTGCGGCAGGGGAACCCTTCGCTGTCGTGTCAGTGCCACTGGTGCCGTGGCGGCACTCCCAGTGGACCCTCCCGTACTGGTCAACGCCAGGCGGGGGCCGCCAGTTCCCCGGTGGGGCGGCAGCGGGCAGAGCCGTCCGGGTGAAGGGCGGGCTCCGACGCCCGCGGCCGTGACGGTCACGGCTGCGGCAGAGCCGTCCGGGTGAGCGGCGGGCTCAGAACAGCCCGGTGGCGGCGAAGCGCAGCACCAGCTCGGGTGCGCCCGACAGGGCGACGCCGGCGACCGCGGTGAGACCGAGCGCTGCGGTGAGCGGTGCCGGGAACCGGTGGGCGGGGGGTGCGCCCTCCGCCGCGCGGAACAGCAGGGCCGTCCACCGGAGGTAGTAGTACAGCGCGACGACCACGTTGGCGGCCATGACGACGGCGAGCCAGCCCAGCCCCGCGTCGACGGCCGAGGAGAAGACGGTGACCTTCGCGAACAGGCCGATGACGCCGGGCGGCAGTCCGGCCAGGCAGAGCAGGAAGAACGCCAGCAGCAGGGCGGCCACGGGATTGGTGGCGTACAGACCGCGGTAGTCGGTGATGCGGTTGACGGTGCGGGTGCGGCCGACCAGGGCGGCCACCGTGAACGCGCCCAGGTTCACGACGCCGTACATGAGGGCGTAGGCGACCGTGGAGCCGACGGCGTGCTCGGGGTCGTCGGCGTACCCGGCGGCGGCGACCGGGACGAGCAGGTAGCCGGCCTGGCCCACCGACGACCACGCGAGCAGCCGCACCGCACTCCGCGCGCGGGTGCCCTGCTGGCGCAGCGCGCCGACGTTGCCGACGGTCATGGTGAGCGCGGCCAGCGCGGCCAGCGCCGGGCCCCAGGCGTCGGCGTACGAGGGCAGGGCGACGACGGTGACGAGGATCAGCCCGGAGAAGCCGACCGCCTTGCCGACGACCGAGAGGTACGCGGCGATGGGGAGCGGCGCGCCCACGTAGGTGTCGGGCACCCAGAAGTGGAACGGCACCGCGGCCGTCTTGAAGGCGAAACCCACCAGGGTGAGGACGACTCCGGTCTGCGCGAGGGTGCCGAACTGCCCGTCGACGTGCTGGACGCGGTCGGCGATCCGGGTCAGGTAGAGGGTTCCGGTGGTGGCGTAGACGAAGCTGACGCCCATCAGGGTGACGGCGGTCGCGGTGACCGACGACAGGAAGAACTTCAGGGCGGCCTCGGAGGACCGCCGGTCGCCGTGCCGGATGCCGACGAGGGCGAAGGCGGGCAGGGAGGCGACCTCCAGGGCGACGACGAGGGTGGCGAGGTCGCGGGAGGCGGGCAGCAGGGCGGCACCCGCGGTGGAGGACAGCAGCAGGAACCAGTACTCCCCCTCCGGCAGTTCCCGGCGGGCGTCCTTCAACGCGGTCACCGACAGCAGGGCGGCGAGCAGAGCGCCGCCGAGGACGAGGAGCTGCACGGCGAGGGTGAAGTGGTCGGCCGTGTAGCTGCAGGCACCGGGGTCGCCGGCGAGGCAGAAGGTGGTGCGGTCACCGTCCAGCAGCGGCAGCAGCAGGAGCGCGGCCCCGGCCAGCCCGCCCACGCTGACCCAGCCGAGCACGTCCTTCCTGGCGTCGGGCAGGAACAGGTCGGCGACGAGGACGGCGAGGCCGACGACCGCGGTGAGGGTGGGCGGGGCGATGGCGAGCCAGTCGACGGACTGGACGACGGACGAGGCCAGGGGATGCAGCAGGGGGTGGGCCACCGACTCGGCCAGGGTGTGCGTCACGGGCTGGGCCGCGGACTCGGCCAGCGACTGGGCCGGGGGGTTCATCGGGTGCCTCCTGCGAGGAACAGCTGCACGGCCGGGTCGGTCAGGCCGAGGAGTGCCTTGGGCCACAGGCCCGCGACGACGGTCAGGGCGACGAGCGGGGTCCAGGCCGCGAACTCGTACGGGCGGACGTCGGCGAGCCGGGGGGTGGCCTCCGTGCCCTGCGGGACGCCGCCCATGCACACGCGCCGGACGACGAGGAGCATGTAGGCGGCGGTCAGCAGCGTGCCGAGGGCGCCGATCGCCATGAAGGTGAGAAAGGCGGGGCGGCTGAGGCCCGCGGCGGGTCGGAACGCGCCGAACAGGGCCAGCATCTCGCCCCAGAACCCGGCGAGACCGGGGAGGCCGAGCGAGGCCACGGCGCCGAACGCGAGCAGTCCGCCCAGCCGGGGGGCCCGGCCGTACAGTGCCGCACCGGTGTCCTCGGCGAGGGCGTCCAGGTCGGTGCTGCCGGTGCGCTCCTTGACCCCGCCGACCAGGAAGAAGAGCAGTCCGGTGATGAGCCCGTGGGCGATGTTGGCGAACAGGGCGCCGTTGACGCCGGTCGGCGACATGGTCGCGATGCCGAGCAGCACGAAGCCCATGTGGCCGACGGAGGAGTAGGCGATCAGCCGCTTCAGGTCGCCGCCGGCGCCCCGCCTGGCGAGTGCCAGGCAGGCCAGCGAACCGTAGACGATGCCGACGACGGCGAAGGCGGCGAGGTACGGCGCGAAGGTGCGGAAGCCGTCCGGTGCGATCGGCAGGACGATCCGCACGAACCCGTAGGTGCCCATCTTCAGCAGCACGCCCGCCAGCAGCACCGAGCCGGCGGTCGGCGCGGCGGTGTGGGCGTCGGGCAGCCAGGTGTGCAGCGGCCACATCGGCGTCTTCACCGCGAGCCCGAGCCCGATCGCGAGAACGGCGACGACCTGCACGGATGCGGTGAGGGACCGGCCGTTGTCAGTGGCGAGTGCCACCATGTCGAACGTGCCCGCCCGAAGACCGATCAGGAGCAGGCCGAGAAGCATGACGACCGAGCCGAGCAGCGTGTACAGGATGAACTTCCAGGCGGCCGCGGCCCGGCCCTCGCCGCCCCAGCGGGCGATGAGGAAGTACATCGGGATGAGGACCGTCTCGAAGGCGAGGAAGAACAGGAGCAGGTCGAGCACGGCGAAGGAGGCGAGGGTGCCGGACTCCAGCAGGAGCAGCAGGGCCACGAAGCCCTTCGGGGACGGCCCGGCGACCGGGGGCACCGGCCGCTTGAAGTAGCTGTGGAGCGCGCAGAGGAAGGTCAGCAGCGCGGTCAGGACGAGGAGGGGGAGCGAGATGCCGTCGACACCGAGGTGGATCCGCACGTCGAGCGCGGGGATCCAGCTGATGTCCGTGGTGGCCTGCATCGTCGAGGGGTGGTCGTGGTCGAAGCCGAGCACGAGCACGACCGCGGCGGCGAGGACCGCGCCGGTGACGGTGACGCCGTGCCGCAGCACGGCCTGTTCGGGCGACCTCCCCTTCAGCCCCGGCGGAGCCGGGAGCAGAGCGGCGGCGGCACCCAGGAGCGGTCCGACCACGACGAACGCCAGAAGGAACCGCATCACGGACTCGTTGATATCGATCACGCCTGCTCACGCTCCCGTGGCGACGAGGACGGCGGCGACCGCGAGGACGACGGTGCCGGCGAGCAGCGCGCTCACATAGGTCTGCACATTGCCGGTCTGGGCGCGCCGTACGGCGGCCCCGAGCCAGCGCGGTAGGGCGCCCGCGCCGCGTACGTAGGTGTCGACGACCTCGCGGTCGAGGAAGCGGACGAGGCGCGCGCCGGCCTGCACCGGACGGACGAAGAGGGCCGTGTACACGGCGTCGAGGTGGAATCCGACGGCCGCGTGCCGGTGCAGCGGTCCGAGCAGCAGGCGCCCGGGGTCGGCCGGGTCGGCCGCCCGGGCGACGCCGCCGTAGGCGGGCGCGTGGCTGGCGATGGCCTCGGCCTCGACGAGTCCGGCATCGCCCTCGGGGTGGGCGGCGACCGCGCCGAGCGGGACACGGGCGGCGAAGGCGGTGGTGTGGCGCCAGGCGGCGTAGGTGACGATGCCGCCGACCAGGGCCAGGCCGGTGCCGAGGACCGAGGTGGTCAGGGCCGGGGTGAGGTCGCGGCCGTCGAACCAGTCGGGCAGCAGCCGGTAGGTGAGCCCGCCGAGCGCGAGGGAGGGCACCGCGAGCACCCACAGCACCACCGTCATGGTCAGGGGCTGCCGGCCGTGGTCGGGGGCCTCGGCGCCGCGGCCGCGGAAGGCGAGCAGCCACAGCCGCGTCGCGTAGGCGGCGGTCAGCAGGGCCGTGAGCAGGCCTGTGACGAGGACGATCCAGCCGGCGGCGGCCGGAGCGGACCCGGTGTGGCCGGTGGCGACGTGTTCGGCGGCGCCGAGGACGGACTCCTTGGAGAAGAACCCGCTGAACGGCGGGATCGCGGCGAGCGCGAGGAGCGCCACGGTCATCGTCCAGAAGGCGTCGGGCACCCGGTCGCGCAGTCCGTGCAGGCGCGACATCGCGGCCAGCGAGTTGGTGCCGGCGGCGTGGATGACCACGCCGGCGGCGAGGAACAGCAGCGCCTTGAAGGCGCCGTGGGAGAGGAGGTGGAACACGGCGGCACCGCGGTCGCCGACCGCGAGGGCGCCCGTCATGTAGCCGAGCTGACCGATCGTCGAGTAGGCCAGGACGCGTTTGATGTCGTCCTGGGCGAGCGCGGCGACACCGGAGCCGGTCATCGTGACGGCCGCCATCACGGCCAGGACGAGCAGCGCGGCCCGGGAGGCCTCGAACACCGGGAGGAGCCGGGCGACGAAGTACACGCCGGCGGCGACCATCGTCGCGGCGTGGATGAGCGCGGAGACGGGGGTGGGGCCCGCCATCGCGTCGGGGAGCCAGGTGTGCAGCGGGAACTGGGCCGACTTGCCCGCCACACCCGCCAGCAGGAGCAGGGCGATGAGCGTGGGGTGGTCGAGTCCGCCGTGGGCGACCGCGCCGAGGACGGTGGTGATGCGGAACGAGCCGGTGTCGCCGGCGAGGACGAAGAGACCGATGAGGAACGGGACGTCGCCGAGCTTGGTGACCAGGAAGGCCTTGAGGGAGGCGGCGCGCGCCTCGGGGGTCTCCCAGTAGTGGCCGACCAGGAAGTAGGAGCAGATGCCCATGACTTCCCAGCCGACCAGCAGCACGATCAGATCGCCGGAGTAGACGACGAGGAACATCGCGGAGGTGAACAGGGAGACGAGGGCGGCGTAGGACGGGTAGCGCGGGTCGTCGCGCAGGTAGCCCGTCGAGTAGATCTGCACGCAGGCGGCGACGACGCCGACGAGGACCGCGACGAGGGCGGCGAAACCGTCGAGGTGCAGGGCGAGTTCGATCGGGACCGAGCCGGTGGGGGTGAGCTCGGTGGCGGAGTCGACGGCCGCGCCGCCGGCCTGGCGGGTGGCGACCAGGACGGCCACGGCCAGGGCGGCGAGGGTCGGCAGGATCGCCAGCGGGCGGGCCAGGCCGGGGAGGGTGCGGCCCAGCAGCAGCCCGCAGGCCGCGCCCAGGAACGGCAGCAGGGGGACGAGTACGGCGAGGGTGGTCGTGGTCACGCGCGGGCCTCAGCCTTCTCGGCGGCCTGGTCGTCGGCGGGGGTGTCGTCGCCGGCGCCCTCGGCGGTGTCGCGGAGCCGGTCGATGTCGGCGGTGCCGCGGTTGCGGTACACGGCGAGGACGATCGCCAGGCCGATACCGATCTCGGCGGCGGCGACGGCGATGGTGAACAGGGTGAGGGCCTGGCCGGAGTGCAGGGTCTCCTCGGCGGTCCGGCTGAGCCAGACGTCGAAGGCGACCAGGTTCAGGTTGACGGCGTTGAGCATCAGCTCGACCGACATCAGCACCAGGACCGCGTTGCGGCGGGCCAGGACGCCGTACAGACCGGTGCAGAACAGCAGGGCGGAGAGTACGGCCGGGTAGACGAGGTGCATCAGCGGGCCCCTTCTCTCGCGTCCCGCCCGCCGGTCGCGCCGGCGTCGGCCACTCCCCCGCCGGCCGCTCCCCCGCCGGGCTCTGCGCCGCCGGGCTCGACCCGACCGGGCGCGCTCCCGCCGGACGCGGAGGCGGCCGCCGCCTTCGCCCTGCGGGACAGGACGATCGCGCCGACGAGGGCGGCGAGGAGGAGGACGGACAGCGCTTCGAAGGGCAGGACCCAGTTCTGGAACAGGCTGGCACCGGTGACGGCGGTCGAGCCGGCGGCGGCACCGTCCAGGTCGATCCAGGTGGTGCGGAAGGCGTCGGTGACGACCCAGACCAGGGCGGCCGCGGCGGTGGCGGCGACGGTCAGGGCGGCCCACCGGTTGCCGGAGTCCGCGTCCGGGGAGCGGCCGATCGGTGCCCTGGTCAGCATCAGACCGAAGAGGAGGAGGACGACGACGGAACCGACGTAGATCAGGACCTGTACCCAGGCGATGAACTCGGCGGTCAGCAGGAGGTACTCGACGGCGAGTCCGCCGAGCGCCACCACGAGCCACAGCGCGGCGTGCACCAGCTGCCGGGTGGTGACCGCGACGAGGGCGGCGCCGAAGGTGACCAGGCCGACGAGCACGAAGGCGATCTCCACACCGGTCGGGGAGAGGAAACCGTGCGGGCCGGCGGCGAGCGGGATCATGCCTGCCCCTCCTCGTCCGGCCGGTCCGTCGGCCGCGGGGGCCCGCCCGCGGGACGGGTGGGCCGCTCGGAACCGGACGCCTGCTCCCGCGGCCCGGACGCCTGCTCCGGCGACTGCGGACCGGCGGCCGCCGGTGCCTGCTGGACAGCCAGCTTCTCGGCCGCCCTGCGGGCCGCGCCCAGTTCCTTCGGCTCCTCCGCGGCGGGGTCGAGGGCGGGCGGGGCCGGGACGGTCCACATCCACTCGCGGAGCTTGTCGCGCTCGTGGGTGAGCTCGCGGATGTCGGTCTCGGCGTACTCGAACTCCGGCGACCAGAAGAGCGCGTCGAAGGGGCACACCTCGATGCAGATCCCGCAGTACATGCACAGGGAGAAGTCGATGGCGAAGCGGTCGAGGACGTTGCGGCTGCGTTCGCGGCCGCCCGGGACCGCCGCCGGAACCGTCTCCTTGTGGGAGTCGATGTAGATGCACCAGTCCGGGCACTCCCGGGCGCACAGCATGCAGACCGTGCAGTTCTCGTCGAACAGGCCGATCACACCGCGGGTGCGTGGCGGAAGCTCGGGCTGCACGTCGGGGTACTGCTCGGTGACGGTCCTCCGCGTCATCGTGCGCAGGGTGACCGCCAGGCCCTTGGCGAGGCCCGAGCCGGGGACGGGGGCCATGGTTACCGGATCACCACCTTGACGACGCCGGTGAGGGCGATCTGGGCGAGGGAGAGGGGGACGAGGAGGGTCCAGGAGAGCTTCTGGAGCTGGTCCTCGCGCAGGCGGGGGTAGGTCACGCGCAGCCAGATGACGAGGAAGGCGAGGACCGCGGTCTTCAGCAGGGTCCACAGCCAGCCGAGCCCGTCGGCGCCCCAGGGGCCGTGCCAGCCGCCCAGGAAGAGGACGGTGGTCAGCCCGCACAGGACGATGATCCCGGCGTACTCGGCGAGCAGGAAGAGCGCGAAACGCAGCCCGGTGTACTCGGTGTACGCGCCGAAGATGATCTCCGAGTCGGCGACGGGCATGTCGAACGGCGGGCGTTGCAGCTCCGCCAGCCCGGCGACGAAGAAGACCAGAGCGCCGATGATCTGCCAGGGCAGCCACCACCAGGCGAACGCGTCCAGGATGCCGGGGAGGGAGACCGTCCCGGCCGCCATGGCGACGGAGGCGGCGGCGAGCAGCATCGGTAGTTCGTAGGCGAGGAGTTGGGCGGCGGTGCGCAGACCGCCCAGGAGGGAGAACTTGTTGGCGCTGGCCCATCCGGCCATCAGGGAGCCGAGGACGCCGACGCCCATCACCGCCAGTACGAAGAACACTCCCGCGTCCAGGACCTGCCCGACGGCGCCCTCGCCGGGGCCGATGGGGATGGCGAGGAGGACGAGCAGGTACGGCAGCAGGGCGACGGCCGGCGCGAGCTGGAAGACCCGGCGGTCCGCACCGGCGGGGACGACGTCCTCCTTCTGCGCGAACTTCACGCCGTCCGCGACGAGCTGGGCCCAGCCGTGGAAACCACCGGCGTACATCGGGCCGAGACGGCCCTGCATGTGGGCCATCACCTTGTGCTCCGTCTGACCGACGACGAGCGGGAAGGTGAGGAAGACGACGAAGACGGCGAGGAGTCGCAGGGCGACGTCGAGCGCGTCGTTCACTGCGTGCCTCCTGCGGGGCGGTCGGGACCGGCATCGTCGGTGGTGGGCTCGGGTGCGGCGGGCCCGGAGGTGCGCGACTCGTCGCGCTCCGGGTCGGCGGCGCCCTCTTCGCCGTGGGTGGCTTCCTGCGGCCCCGGCTCGGGCCCTTCCCTTCGCTGCTCGGGACCCTGCGGTCGCCCCTCGGGCCGCTCGGACTCGTCGAAGGCGGGGCGGGCGTGGTGCCAGGGAGCGTCGGAACCGCGGCCCGGCGCGGCCGGGGTTCCCGGTGTTCCCGGTGTTCCCGGGGTACGGTCCGGCTGCGCCTGCTCGGCCGCCTCGGCCGCATCCGGTGTTCGCCGGGCCTCCGGGGTCTCCGGCGTCTCTGGGGCCTCCGGCGTTTCCGGCCTCTTCGGAGTCTCCGGCGCCTTCGGAGTCTCCGCCCGCTGGGAGGCGGATCCTCCGCTCGCGCTGCGTGCGCGGCGCGGTGCGGCCGCACCCGGCGTCCCCGAGGCGGGTCGGCTCGCCGAGCCCTCCGAGGCACTGCGCGACCGCCGTGGGGCGGCGGAACCGGCGGCGCCCGTGTCCGCCGCGGCCTGGCTCGCCGAGCCCTCCGCGGCCGTACGGGTGCGCCGCGCCGGACGTTCACCGGCGGCCCGGCCGGCGGCGCCCGCGCCCGCCGCCCTGCCCGCGCCGCGGGCGGGGCGGGCAGGGGCGGGGGGCAGCTGGCCCTTGAGCGGGCCCCACTCGTTCGGGTCGGGGACGCCGGGAGGCAGCATCTGCCGGCGCTTCGGGCCGCCGTGCTCGGACTCGCCGGGCTCCTTGGCCCCGGGCCAGGCCTTGGCCACGCGGGCGGCCAGGACGAAGTCCTTGCGCAGCGGGTGGCCCTCGAAGTTCTCGGGGAGGAGCAGGTGGTCCAGTGCGGGGTGTCCCTCGAACGCGACGCCGAACATCTCGTGCGTCTCTCGTTCGTGCCAGCCGGCGCCCGCGTACACGCCGACGGCGGACGGCAGGGCCGGCCTCTCGTGCGGAACGGTGGTGCGCAGCAGCAGCCGCCGCACGGACGGCGGCGCGAGTGCGGCGACGTGGGCCGCGACGCGGAACCCGGTGCCCGGTTCGTCGACCGCGCTCAGCCAGTCGAAGTAGGTGCAGCCCAGCCGGTCGCGGGCGGTCTCCAGCGCTGCGAGCCAGGACGCCGCGGGCACGTCGACCGTCAGGACGCCGTAGGACTCCTCGGCCGTGGCGTCCGCGCCGAACAGTTCGTCGGCGGGGGCCGGCAGCCAGCCGACCGCGGTCATCGCCCGCCCTCCCGGGTATCCGTGCTCCCGGAAGCCGGGTTGCCGGCGCCGCCGTCGCCGGCCTCGGGCCTGCCCGCACCGCCGTGCCGGGGTGCGGCCGGCGGCTTTACGAGACCGCTCTGCAGCGCGGCCGCCGACGGGCGCCCCGCGCCCGCTCCCTTGCCGTACCGCTCGCCCAGCGACTCCCGGGCGATCTTCTCCTGGAGCTTGAGGACTCCCTGGAGCAGCGCTTCCGGGCGGGGCGGGCAGCCGGGCACGTACACGTCGACCGGGATGATCTGGTCGACGCCCTTGGTCACCGAGTACGAGTCCCAGTACGGGCCGCCGCAGTTGGAGCACGCGCCGAAGGAGATGACGTACTTCGGCTCGGGCATCTGCTCGTACAGGCGCTTCACGGCCGGGGCCATCTTGTCCGTCACCGTGCCGGAGACGACCATCAGGTCGGCCTGGCGCGGGCCGGGTGCGAAGGGGATCACGCCGAGGCGGATGAAGTCGTGGCGGGCCATGGAGGCGGCGATGAACTCGATGGCGCAGCAGGCGAGGCCGAAGTTGAAGACCCAGAGGGAGTAGCGGCGCCCCCAGTTGAGGATCACCTTCATCGGTTCCGGGGCGAGGCGGGCGAGCGCGCCGAGCCTTCCCGCGCCCTCGGCGGGTGCGCCCTGCGGGTTCCCCGCGGAGGGGCGGCCCGGATCGGGCAGCAGCACGGGCTCCGGCTTGCCGGACTTCGGGGTCACGTCCATGTCAGGACCCCCTTCTTGTATGCGTACAGCAGACCGACGGCGAGGAAGCCGAGGAAGAGGAACATCTCCACGAGGGTGGTGGCTCCGTAGCCGGGGGCGGCGAACACCGTCGCCCAGGGGAACAGGAAGACCGAGTCGACCGCGAAGATCACGTAGAGGAAGGCGTACACGTAGTAGCGGACCTGGGTGTGGGCCCAGCCCTCGCCGACGGGGTCGACCCCGCACTCGTACGTCAGCAGTTTCTCGGGGGTGGGCACCACCGGGCGCAGCAGGCGGCTCGCGCCGAAGGCCACGGCGACGAACAGCACGCCGACCACGGCGAGCAGCCCGACGACCGCGTAGGACCGGAAGTAGTCCGCCGCGATGACGGCGGTCGTTTCCCGCACGTCCGTCCCTCGCTCCCTGACCTCGTGACCCGGACCTCGCGACCTGCGGGCCGCGGACCCGGTGTTCGGCGATCTGTACGCACGGGAGTCTAGGCCCTGCTAAAGACGAGGTAAGCAGCCCGTCGCACCTTGGGACGCGCCTGCGGCTGCGGGGTGGGGTTTTCCCCCGCCGGGCAACGGCGGGCGGCCTCATGGCGCGGCGGCGCGGTACACGGCACGCTGGCCCGCATGACCGCAGCCGAAGTCCCCAGCCCCGTAGGTGAACCGGGCCCCGCAGCAAGGCCCGGCCCCGCAGGGAAGCCCGGCCCCGCAGGGAAGCCCGGCCCCGCAGGGAAGCCCCGGCGCCCCGCCGCCGGATCGCGCCCCGCCGCCGGAGACCGCCTTCCCGCACCGCGCTTCGCCCTCGGCGCAACGACCTGGAAGGAGATCGCCCACCTCCTCTGCAACCTGCCGATGGCGGTGCTCGGCTTCGTCTACGTGGCGGCGGTGCTGTCGGTCAGCTGCGGCCTGACGGTCACGGTGGTCGGGTTCCCGCTGCTGGCACTGAGCCTGCTGGGAGCACGGCTGCTGGGCCGCTTCGAGCGGGGCCGGGCCCGGCGCCTGCTGGGAGTCCGCGTCGACGAGCCGAGCCCGCTGCCGCTACGCCGCGCGAGGGGGCTCGCCCCCCGGCTGTGGATGGCGCTGAAGGACCCGGTGGCCTGGCGCACGACCCTGTACGCCGTGATCCGGCTGCCGTGGGGTGTCGCGACCTTCGCGACCGCCTTCGTCTCGCTGTTCGTGCTGTGGCCGGTGCTGCCGTTCCTGGCGCGGGGGCTGAGCAACGTGGACCGGGCCATGGTGCGGGGACTGCTGTCGCCGTCGGACGAGCTGGAGCGCCGCATCGCCGAACTGGAGTCGGACCGGGGGGTCGTGGTGGACACGGCGGCGGCGGACCTGCGGCGCATCGAACGCGACCTGCACGACGGGGCGCAGGCCCGCCTGGTCAACCTGGCGATGGACCTGGGCCTGGCGAAGGAGAAGCTGCCGGAGGACCCGGAATCCGCGGCGGCGATGGTCGAGGAGGCGCACGGCGAGGTGAAACTGGCGCTCCGGGAACTGCGGGACCTGGCCCGCGGCATCCACCCGGCGGTGCTCACCGACCGCGGACTGGACGCGGCGCTGTCCTCGGTGGCCTCCCGGTGCACGGTGCCGGTGAAGGTGAACGCCGACCTGCCGGCGCGGCCCGCGCCGGCCATCGAGGGGATCGCCTACTTCACCGTCTCCGAACTGCTGCAGAACGTCAGCAAGCACAGCCGGGCCAGGTCGGCGTCCGTGGACGTGTGGCGCGCCGGCGACCGGCTGATGCTGCAGGTCGCGGACGACGGGGTGGGCGGCGCCTCGCTGGACGCCGGCACCGGGATGCGGGGGCTGGCGGACCGGCTGGGTGCCGTGGACGGCCTGTTCGTCGTCGACTCCCCCGCCGGCGGCCCCACGACGGTCACGGCGGAGCTGCCCTGGCGGGACCGGGCACCGGAGCAGCCGTAGCAGGTGGGGAAAACCCCCGGTTCAAGACGCCGACGGCCGTCATTCCCGGCCGAGCTCCGGCGCAACAGGCTGGGAGACACCGCGGAACGCCACGGTGCGGTGCACGACGAGCAGAAACGGACGACGGCGATGGCCATGGGGTACGGACGTCAGCACTACCGGACGGGCTACGGCGACGAGCGGCGCCCGCACCGGCTGCCCGCCGCGCTGCGCGCCCCGTTCGAGGCGCGCAGCCGGAAGGAGTTCGGGTACCTGCTGCTCGGCCTGCCGATCGCCGTCGTGATGTTCGTGTACGCCGTGACGGTGATCGCGCTCGGCGCCGGACTGCTGGTGACCTTCCTGGGCGTGCCGGTGCTGGCGGCGGGGCTGGCCGGATGCCGGGGCCTGGGGGCGATGGAGCGGGCGCGGGCGCGCGGGCTGCTGGGACTGGAGGTGGGCGACCCGGAGCCGCTGCGGTCGGGTGGGGACGGCACGCGGTCGTGGATCGGCTCGCTGCTGAAGAGCGGCACGTCCTGGCGGCACCTGCTGTACGCGCTGCTGCACTTCCCGTGGGCGGTGTTCGCGTTCTCCGTCGCCCTGAGCGTGTGGGCGTACGGCTGGGCGATGCTGAGCTACCCGCTGTGGTTCTGGGTCTTCCCGGTGTACGCGGGCCAGGGCGGCATCCAGCTGTACGGCGACCAGCAGCACAGCGTCTACCTGGACAACCCGTTCGAGATCGGCGTGACCGCGCTCGTCGGACTGCTGTTCACGCTGGCCGCACCCTGGATCGTGCGGGCGCTGACGTCGGTGGACCGGCTGCTGGTGCACGCTCTGCTGGGCCCGACCCGGCTGGCCTCCCGGGTGGTGGAGCTGGAGTCGGACCGGGGGGTCGTGGTGGACACGGCGGCGGCGGACCTGCGGCGCATCGAACGCGACCTGCACGACGGGGCGCAGGCCCGCCTGGTCAACCTGGCGATGGACCTGGGCCTGGCGAAGGAGAAGCTCCGGGAGGACCCGCAGGCGGCCGCCCGGATGGTCGACGAGGCGCACGGCGAGGTGAAGACGGCCCTGCAGGAGCTGCGGGACCTGGCGCGGGGCATCCACCCGGCGGTGCTCACCGACCGCGGGCTGGACGCGGCGCTGTCGGCCGTCGCCTCCCGCTGCGCGGTGCCGGTGCGGGTGGAGGTGGACCTGCCGGCGCGGCCCGCGCCGGCCATCGAGGGGATCGCCTACTTCACCGTCTCCGAACTGCTGCAGAACGTCAGCAAGCACAGCCGGGCCAGGTCTGCGTCCGTGGACGTGTGGCGCGCCGGCGACCGGCTGATGCTGCAGGTCGCGGACGACGGGGTGGGCGGCGCGGACACCTCCGGGGGTTCCGGGCTGGCGGGTCTGGCCGGCCGGCTGGACGCGGTGGACGGCATCCTGGTCGCCGACTCGCCGCCCGGCGGTCCCACCCGGGTGACGGCGGAGCTGCCCTGGCGTCCCTGAGCCGGGCCGAGCGGTCCCCCTCTCACCGGCCGCGTCTCCCACCGGCCGGTTTTGCGTCGCCCGGGGGCATCCGGCGGTGAATGCTGGAATGCTGGACCGGTCGACGGGCTGTGCCGGCTGGGACTGGGGGGCCGAGGATCGTGGAGGACAGGGTGCGGGTGGTCATCGCCGAGGATTCGGTGCTGCTGCGGGAGGGGCTGACCCGGCTGCTGACCGACCGCGGGCACGACGTCGTCGCCGGGGTCGGCGACGCGGAGGCCCTGGTGAAGACGATCACCGAGCTGAACGCGGACGGCGCCCTGCCGGACGTCGTGGTGGCCGACGTGCGGATGCCGCCGACGCACACCGACGAGGGGGTGCGGGCCGCCGTCCGGCTGCGCAAGGCCCATCCGGAGCTCGGGGTGCTCGTGCTGTCTCAGTACGTGGAGGAGCGCTACGCCACCGAACTGCTGGCCGGGTCCAGCCGGGGGGTCGGCTATCTGCTGAAGGACCGGGTGGCCGAGGTCCGCGAGTTCGTGGACGCCGTGGTGCGGGTCGCGGAGGGCGGTACGGCGCTCGACCCGGAGGTGGTCGCGCAGCTGCTCGGACGCAGCCGCAAGCAGGACGTGCTCGCGGGGCTCACCCCGCGGGAGCGGGAGGTCCTCGGCCTGATGGCGGAGGGGCGGACCAACTCGGCGGTCGCGCGGCAGCTCGTGGTGAGCGACGGCGCCGTGGAGAAGCACGTCAGCAACATCTTCCTCAAGCTCGGCCTGTCCCAGAGCGACGGGGACCACCGGCGGGTGCTCGCGGTGCTGACGTACCTGAACTCCTGACACCGGCCCGGCACCGGTCGCATCCGCGGGCCGCGCCCGCCGGCCCCGGCGGACCCGGGCGGCCCCGGCACCGGTCGCATCCGCGGGTCGCAGCCGGCGGACCCGGGCGGCCCCGGCAGCGAGCCCGGCGGCCCAGGCGGCGGGCCCGGGCGGCCAGGCGGCGCACCAGCCCGCGACCCGCCCTCGACGCGCCCTCGACGCGCCCTCGACGCGCCCTCGACGCGTCCTCGACGCGTCCGGCGACCCGCCCCGGCCGGCCGCCGGGACCGCCGCCGGCCCGCCCCGGGCGGCTCTGCCGGGCCCGCCCGGCCGGCACGGCAGAACCGGGGAACCCGGCGGAGCGTCCTCGCCGGCGGGAGGTGCGGGCGCATCACGGACATACGGGCGGCGAACCGCCGCGAAGTCGTGTCCGGCATGCGAATCACCCGGGGAAGGCGACCCTTACGGACGTAGGGTTGATCCCGGGAGCGCCCTGGGGAGGGCCGCTCCTCGACAGCCGCCTCGAGGGAGGTCCATTTCAGTGACCAGTCAGGTCAGCAGCCCAGCGGAGCAGACCGACGGAACCGTCGTGGGAGAGCAGCGCAAACCGGCCGGGACGAAGGACGTCCGCCGGGTGGACCGGGTGATCATCCGGTTCGCGGGGGACTCGGGCGACGGTATGCAGCTCACCGGTGACCGGTTCACCTCCGAGACCGCCTCCTTCGGCAACGACCTGTCCACCCTGCCGAACTTCCCGGCCGAGATCCGGGCGCCCGCCGGGACCCTGCCGGGCGTGTCGTCGTTCCAGCTGCACTTCGCCGACCACGACATCCTGACCCCGGGCGACGCGCCGAACGTGCTGGTGGCGATGAACCCGGCGGCCCTGAAGGCGAACGTCGGGGACCTGCCGCGCGGCGCGGAGATCATCGTCAACACCGACGAGTTCACCCGACGGGCGCTGCAGAAGGTCGGCTACGCCGCCTCCCCGCTGGAGGACGGCTCGCTGGACGGCTTCGGGGTGCACCCGGTGCCGCTGACCACGCTGACGGTGGAGGCCCTGAAGGAGTTCGCCCTCTCCCGCAAGGAGGCCGAGCGCAGCAAGAACATGTTCGCGCTGGGCCTGCTTTCGTGGATGTACCACCGCCCGACGGAGGGCACCGAGGAGTTCCTGCGGACGAAGTTCGCCCGCAAGCCGGACATCGCCGCCGCGAACATCGCCGCGTTCCGGGCCGGCTGGAACTTCGGCGAGACGACGGAGGACTTCGCGGTCTCCTACGAGGTGGCGCCGGCCGGGACGGCGTTCCCGCCGGGAAGGTACCGGAACATCTCCGGCAACCTCGCCCTCTCCTACGGTCTGATCGCGGCCGCGCAGCAGGCGGATCTGCCGCTGTTCCTCGGCTCGTACCCGATCACCCCGGCCTCGGACATCCTGCACGAGCTGAGCCGGCACAAGAACTTCGGCGTGCGCACCTTCCAGGCCGAGGACGAGATCGCCGGGATCGGTGCGGCGCTGGGCGCGGCGTTCGGCGGTTCGCTGGCGGTGACCACGACGTCCGGTCCGGGCATCGCGCTGAAGAGCGAGACGGTCGGGCTGGCGGTCTCCCTGGAGCTGCCGCTGCTGGTGGTGGACATCCAGCGCGGCGGACCGTCCACGGGGCTGCCGACCAAGACCGAGCAGGCCGACCTGCTGCAGGCCATGTACGGCCGCAACGGCGAGGCGCCGGTCCCGGTGGTCGCTCCGAAGACCCCCGCGGACTGCTTCGGCGCCGCGCTGGAGGCGGCGCGGATCGCGCTGACCTACCGCACTCCGGTGATGCTGCTGTCCGACGGCTACCTGGCCAACGGCTCCGAACCGTGGCGGATCCCCGAACCGGACGAGCTGCCCGACCTGAGGGTGCAGTTCGCGCGGGGGCCGAACCACACCCTGGACGACGGCACCGAGGTGTTCTGGCCGTACAAGCGCGATCCGCAGACCCTGGCCCGTCCCTGGGCGATCCCGGGGACGCCGGGGCTGGAGCACCGGGTGGGCGGGATCGAGAAGCAGGACGGCACGGGCAACATCTCCTACGACCCGGCCAACCACGACTTCATGGTCCGTACCCGCCAGGCCAAGGTCGACGGCATCGACGTCCCCGACCTCGAGGTCGACGACCCCGGCGAGGCGCGGGCCCTGGTGCTCGGCTGGGGCTCCACCTACGGCCCGATCACCGCTGCGGTGCGGCGGCTGCGCCGGGCGGGGGTGCCGATCGCGCAGGCGCACCTGAGGCACGTCAACCCCTTCCCCGGCAATCTCGGCGCGGTGCTGCAGCGCTACGACAAGGTGATCGTCCCCGAGATGAACCTCGGCCAGCTCGCCACCCTGATCCGGGCGAAGTACCTGGTCGACGCCGTCTCGTACAACCAGGTCAACGGCATGCCGTTCAAGGCGGAGCAGCTCGCCGCGGCGTTCAAGGAGGCCATCGATGGCTGAGACGTCCACGGAAGGCACCGGCACGGTCGAGGCGCTCTCCCTCGTGCCGAAGGCGGAGGCCCGGCAGTCCATGAAGGACTTCAAGTCGGACCAGGAGGTGCGCTGGTGCCCCGGCTGCGGCGACTACGCGATCCTCGCCGCGGTACAGGGCTTCCTGCCCGGGCTGGGGCTGGCGAAGGAGAACATCGTCTTCGTCTCCGGCATCGGCTGCTCCTCCCGGTTCCCGTACTACATGAACACCTACGGGATGCACTCCATCCACGGCCGGGCGCCCGCGATCGCGACCGGGCTGGCCGCCTCCCGCCGCGACCTGTCGGTCTGGGTGGTCACCGGTGACGGCGACGCCCTCTCCATCGGCGGCAACCACCTCATCCACGCCCTGCGCCGGAACGTCAACCTCAAGATCCTGCTGTTCAACAACCGGATCTACGGGCTGACCAAGGGCCAGTACTCGCCCACCTCGGAGATCGGCAAGATCACCAAGTCGACGCCGATGGGCTCGCTGGACACCCCGTTCAATCCGGTGTCCCTGGCGATCGGCGCGGAGGCGTCCTTCGTGGCGCGCACCGTCGACTCGGACCGGCGGCATCTGACCGAGGTGCTGCGGCAGGCCGCCGCCCACCCGGGCACCGCGCTGGTGGAGATCTACCAGAACTGCAACATCTTCAACGACGGCGCCTTCGAGGCCGTCAAGGACAAGGACCGGGCCGAGGAGGCCGTGATCCGGTTGGAGCACGGCGAGCCGATCCGCTTCGGCAGGGACGGCAGCCGGGGCGTCGTGCGGAACGCGGCCACCGGCGACCTGGAGGTCGTCGCCGTCACCCCGGACAGCGAGCCGGCCCTGCTGGTCCACGACGCCCACGCCGCCTCGCCGACCACCGCCTTCGCGCTGTCCCGGCTGGCGGATCCGGACACCCTGCACCACACCCCCATCGGGGTGTTCCGTTCCGTGGACCGGCCCGTCTACGGCGCGCAGATGGGCGACCAGCTCGACGCGGCCGTCGAGCAGCACGGCAAGGGTGACCTGTCCGCCCTGCTCGCCGGCGGGGACACCTGGACGGTGACCGGCTGAGCGCCGGCACCGGTCGCCGGCCGAGTGGCGGCGGCACCGGTCGGACCGGACGGCCCTGAGAAGGGCCGTCGACAGGGCTCGGGGCCCGGCACACCGCGGAGGCGGTGCGCCGGGCCCTTCCCGTGGGCGCCCCGGCACCCACCCCCGAAACCCGTCATGACCGTATGGCGATACGGGCATGACAGGAGGGGATTCCGGCGCTACCGTCGTCCTCGCGTGCCCGGCGAGTGCGGGCGTCGGCATCGTGAGGAGGGGCCCGCCATGGCCGGGACGTCGAGGGGTGAGCAGCGCACAGGCCTGCTGAACGGTTTCGCCGCGTACGGGATGTGGGGGCTCGTCCCCCTGTACTGGCCGCTCCTCAAGCCCGCGGGCGCGCTGGAGATACTCGCCCAC
Source organism: Streptomyces sp. MS06 (assembly GCF_047200655.1). Lineage (NCBI taxonomy): Bacteria > Bacillati > Actinomycetota > Actinomycetes > Kitasatosporales > Streptomycetaceae > Streptomyces > Streptomyces sp. MS06. The sequence continues at coordinate 64,920 of NZ_JBJZOJ010000008.1, read as the reverse complement.
CGCATGGTGTGGTCGCTGGTCTTCGTCGCCGCCGCCCTGCTCCTCGTACGGCGCTGGGCCTGGGCCGGCGAGCTGCTGCGGCAGCCGCGCAGGCTGGCACTGGTCGCGGTCGCCGCGGCCGTGATCACGGTCAACTGGGGCCTCTACATCTGGTCCGTGAACTCCGGGCACGTCGTCGAGGCCTCGCTCGGCTACTTCATCAACCCGCTCGTCACCATAGCGATGGGCGTCCTGCTGCTCAGGGAACGGCTGCGGCCCACCCAGTGGGCGGCGGTCGGTATCGGCCTCACCGCCGTCGTCGTGCTCACCGTGGCCTACGGCCGTCCGCCGTGGATCTCCCTCGTCCTGGCCTGCTCGTTCGCCACCTACGGACTGGTGAAGAAGAAGGTCGGCCTGGGCGGCGTCGAGTCGCTGACCGCGGAGACCGCGCTGCAGTTCCTGCCCGCCCTGGGCTATCTGCTGTGGCTGACCGCGCGGGGCGAGTCCACGTTCGCCGCCGAGGGCGCGGGCCACGCCTCCCTGCTCGCCTCCACCGGTGTGGTCACCGCGCTGCCGCTGGTCTGCTTCGGCGCCGCCGCCATCCGGGTGCCGCTGTCCACCCTGGGGCTGCTGCAGTACCTCGCCCCGGTGTTCCAGTTCCTGTGCGGCGTCCTGTACTTCCACGAGGCGATGCCCGCCGAGCGCTGGGCCGGCTTCGGCCTGGTCTGGCTGGCCCTGGCCCTGCTCACCGGGGACGCCTGGCGGACGGCCCGCCGACCGTCCGCCCGCCGGATCCCGGCGGCCACCGCCGACGGGCAGCCACGCGCCCGGGAAGGCGCCCTCTGACCCCGCAGGCCCGGTCCGGGGGCCGTCCGCGGGAGGCGACCACGGACGGGACGCCCGGCGTTTTCCCTGCGCGTGCGCTCAGCCGACCAGTACAAGTGGAGCCATGACTTCGACTACGCCCGAACCGGTGCACTGGAAGCTGGTCGTCGACGCGTCCGACCCGCACGCGCAGGCCGACTTCTGGGCCGCCGCGCTGCACTACCGGATCGAGGACAACTCCGCGTTCATCGAGCGGCTGCTGGAACTGGGGGCACTGCCGGGCGAGGCCACGGTCGAGTTCCACGGCCGCCCCGCCTTCCGGGACCTGATCGGGGTACGGCACCCCCAGGACCCTTACGACCACGAGCGCGGCACCGGTCTGGGGAGGCGGCTCCTCTTCCAGCGGGTACCGGAGCCCAAGACCGCCAAGAACCGCCTCCACCTCGACCTGCACCCCGGCGAGGGCCGGCGGGAGAGCGAGGTGGAGCGGCTTCGGTCCCTGGGGGCGAGCGTGGCGCGGCGGGTGAAGGAGCCGAGCGGCGCCTGGGTCGTGATGGCGGACCCGGAGGGCAACGAGTTCTGCGTGCACTGACTCCGCGGGGACACCGGAGAGGCGCCCCGGGCATGAAGAAGATCATTACCGTCGCCGCTCGCTCTCGCGGGCGCCGCACCGGCCGCCCCCACCCACGCCGACGATCCGCACGGCTCGGCCTTCACTGAGATCGTCGACTTCCCGGAGGCCATCGCCGGCTCCGGGGGCTTCCTCGGACCGGACGGCTTCCACGGCCCGGCGCCCGAGGTGGACGCTCAGACCCTCGCCGAGCTCCCGGACCTCTCCTCGATCATCGGCGCGCACACGAACAACGTGAGCGGCGGCAACCTCGTCGGCGACGTGCCGCACCCGTAGGGCGGCCGGGCCGCGCACCGCTCACCGGTGCACGACTCACTCGGCCTGCGCGGCACGTTCTGCCCTTGCGGCGCGTTCGGCCAGCCGGGTCATGCGGGCTCGGGCCGAGTCCAGCCGCTCGCTCTCGCACGCGGCGGGGCCGGGCACGGCCGCGAGCCTCGTCCACAGCGCCAGCAGCTCGCGCCCCAGACGCAGTCCGTGTGCCGGATCGCGTACCGCCCGCCAAGCCGTGGCGGCGCTCAGGACGTTGCCGTAGGCGGCCTCCTGGTCGTGCGCGCGGCGGTGGACCCGGGCGAGCTCGAGCGACATGTCGAAGGCGCGCGTCGGCTCGCCCGACAGGTAGGCGATGTAGGCGGTGAGTTCGCGCAGCCGCAGGACCTCCCGGTGGTCGCTGCCCAGCGTGTCCGACGCCTCGGCGACCGTACGGCCCGCCAGTTCGGCGGCCGCCTCTATACGCCCCGACGCCACGGCCTCGCTGATACGGGCCATCGGCTCGGCGAGCGCGACCGGAGCCTCCGCCCCGAACGCCGGGTCGTCGCCGAGGACGGCTTCGGCGACGGCGTCGAAGCCCCTGGGCGGAGTGTGCCTGGCTTCGGCTGCCTGCTCGGCGTCGAGCGCCGGGGCCAGAAGGGACGTGAGGTCGGGGCCGGCTCCGGAGACCGGGGCCCGAAGGGGCGCCGGGTCGGCGCCGGCTCCGGAAGCGGGGTGGGGCCTCGGCCCGGTGCCGGGGCCCGCGGTGGCGGCGGGCTGATGTGGGGTGGTGGTCTCCCGGGCGGTACCGGACGCGGGGCCGCCGGCGGGTCCGGCAGCGGTGTGGGGCCGCGGGCTCCCGGCGCTCGGCGGGTACGTGGGCGACGGTGCCGCGCCCATCGCGGGCGGGGGTCCGAAGACCCCGGTGGAGGTCGCCGCCGTGCCCGGCGGCTGCTCGGGCAACGGAGGCCGCGGCTCGGCTGCCCCCGGGGCCCCGGGGGCAGCCGGAGTCTCCGGGCCCTCCGAGGTCTCCGGGCCCTCCGGGAGGGCCCGACCGGTCGCAGTCGGCCTGCTGCTCGGGGAGGCGGACTCGCCCACCGCGTGCGCGGGCGTGCTCGGAGGTGCGGGAGTACGCGGGGGCGTGTTGCGAGGTGCAGGCGTACGCGGGGGCGCGTGCCTCGGATCGCCGACGAGGGTGCTGGAGCCGTCCAGCTCCACGCGGAGCGGCACGACGCAGCCGAGGCGCTCGTCGTGGATCGTCGCCTGAACCGGGTGGCCGGCGGCCTGCGCGATCCGTCGCAGCTCACCGAGGACGACCTGCTGGATGTCCTCGCCGGGGGGCGCGAGCACCGGCACGCCGTCGATCGACGCACCGCCGGTGCCCGGTCCGGCGGCCGGAACGTGGACGTCGAGCGGCGTTGCCGCGGCCGCTCCGGGAGCCACCGGCGGTCCGGCGACCGGCTTGGTTTCCGGTTCGTCGCGGCTGAGTCGAGACATCGCTTCCCTCACTCGGATGCGTCGGGGAGTCGGCGGGCCCGCGGACGGCGGCCTTCGGACGGCGGTCGGCACCCGTACGGCCTGCTTCGCGTTCCTCGCCGCACTCTCCTGGCCCTTCCCGCTCCCGGTCCCGGGCCGCTGCGCCGATGGGCCCGGTCGCCGTCCTCCGCGCCTGCGCGCTTCCGATGCCGAGATCCGTTCCTGTTCGTACTGTCGAGTGTCGCCGCTGCCGCCTCGTGAGCGCGTCACCGCGACGTCACAGGCTCGTCCCGAGACCCCGCCCCGGCCCGGAGCCGGAGGCGCGCAGCCGGGCAGCCGGGCAGGACGCGGAGCACGGCACCGGCGACCCGGACACAGGGACCCTACCGGGGCGCGGGGCCCCGAGCGGCCAGGTCGGTCCCGAACGGCGGATCGGGCCGCCGGCTTCGGGGGAGAGGATCTCAGTCGGTGATGTCCTTGGCCGTGAAGCGGGCCCAGGCCGCCGAACCGAACACGGCGGCGTACAGGGCCTGGAGGCCCAGGTTGCGTTGCAGGTCGTCCCAGTAGACCGGATCGCGCATCAGATCGGCGAAGGACAGCCAGTAGTGCGGGAAGAGGTACGGCTGGATCGCGTGCAACTGGGGGATCTGGTCCAGGATCTGCACGGTGATGAGCAGGCCGACGGTCGTCGCCATCGCCGCGATACCGCTGCCGGTGAGGGTCGACACGAACAGTCCCAGCGCGGCCACCCCGATCAGGGACGCGGCGACGACCAGCGCGATCAGCAGCGCCCGGCCGAGCCCCTCGCCGAAGCCGATCCGGGTGCCGGAGATCGTGGTGAGGTCACCGAGCGGGAACAGCAGCGCGCCGACGGCCAGCGCGGAGACCGCGACCACCAGGGTGGCCAGCAGGCAGAAGGCCATGACGGTCGTGTACTTGGCGAGCAGCAGGCGGGACCGGCCCGCGGGGGCGACCAGGAGGTAGCGCAGGGTGCCCGCGGCGGCCTCGCCGGCGACGGCGTCGCCCGCGATCACCCCGATCGCCATCGGCAGGAAGAAGGGCAGCGTGGCGGCGAGCGCCGTGAACACCAGGAACAGCCCGTTGTTGGTGACCTGCGAGATGAACGCCGGCCCTCCTCCGCCGCCGTGCCGCGCCGAGGAACCGTCACCCGTCTCGATCTTCACGGCGATCCCGACCAGCACGGGCACCGCTGCCAGCACGCCGAGCAGTGCCAGGGTGCGCCAGCGCCGCAGGGTGGTGAGGAGTTCGCTGCGGAACAGGCCGAGCGTCCACAGCGGGTTCGGTGCGCCCACCGCGGTGGCGGTACCGGTGCCGGTGTCGGTGTCGGTGCCGGTGTCGGTGCCGGTGCCGGTGCCGGTGCCGGTGTCGGCCGTGGCGTCGGTGGCCGCGGCGGTCGCCCCGCTGGTCTCAGCCCGCGACATCGAATCCCTCCCCGGTGAGAGCCATGAACGCGTCCTCCAGGGAGCCCCGTTCCACCCCGAAGCCGCGCACCCGGACGCCCTCGGCGACCAACGCGGCGTTGATGTCGGCCAGTTCCCCGTCGGGCGGCTCACCGGTCACCCGTTCCCCGGCGACGAGGACGTCGCCGACGCCCCGTTCCTTCAGCACCCGGACCGTCTGCTGCGGGTCGGGCGTGGTCACCACCAGCCGGCCGCGCACCCGGTCCGCCAACTCGGCGACGGAGCCCTGGGTGAGCAGCCGGCCCTGTGCCATGACTGCGGCGTGGCTGCACACCTGCTCGATCTCGTCGAGCAGGTGGGAGGAGAGGAAGACCGTGGTGCCGTCGGAAGCGAGCTCCCGCACCAGGGTGCGGATCTCCCGCATGCCCTGCGGGTCGAGACCGTTGGTGGGCTCGTCCAGGACGAGGAGGCGGCGGCGCTGCAGCAGGGCCGCCGCGAGCCCCAGCCGCTGTTTCATGCCGAGGGAGTAGGCCCTGGCCTTCTTGCCGGCGGCGGCCGTCAGCCCGACGCGGTCCAGCGCGGCGGCGACCCGTGTCCGCCGGGTGCGCGGGTCGGCGGTGGGATCGGCGGCGTCGTAGCGGAGCAGGTTGTCCCGGCCGGAGAGGAATCCGTAGAGGGCGGGGCCCTCGATGAGCGCGCCCACCTGCGGGAGCACGGCGCGTGCGGCCCGGGGCATGGGCTGCCCGAGGACACGCGCCGTGCCGGAGGTCGGTTCGATCAGGCCCATCAGCATGCGGATCGTGGTGGTCTTGCCGGAGCCGTTCGGGCCGAGGAAGCCGAAGACGCTGCCGGCCGGAACGGTCAGGTCGAGCCCGTCCACGGCAAGCTGCCCGCCGCGGTAGCGCTTGGTGAGCCCACGGGTGCGAACGACCGGCTCCCCGCCCGAGGATGCCGGGCCACCGCCCGCCGGGCTACTGCCCGAGCAGGCCGGGGCACCGCCCGCCTCGACACCGCCCGGGTGGGCCGGGTGGTCACCCGAAGCGCCCGGGGCACCGCCCGGGCTGCCCCCGCTCGGCCGCCCTCCCTCCGCCGTGGCGGACGCGTCGCCCATGGGCTGCTCCCCTCACCTGCTCGTCCCGGCCCCGCGCGCTCACTTCGCCGCGTCGGCCGCCCGTACCAGAGTGGCCTTGTCCACCGTACCGACGTAGACCTTGCCGTCGTCGGTGATCAGCGCGTTGACCAGGCGGGTGGAGAACACCGTGCCGGAACCGAACTTGCCGCTGGCGTGGTCGCCGAGCGAGCCGAGGAAGCCGCCGAGGCCGCCGTCGGCCGCCGAGCCGGAGGGCATACCGCTGCCCCCCGTGTCGAGGACGGCGACGGTGTTCCAGCCCTCGCCGATCGTCCTGAGGCCGTCGTACTTCCCGGCGAGGTCCTTGCCCGGCATCCGGCCGGTCCGGTCCGGGTGCCCGCCCCGGTCGTCGCCCTCGGTGACCTCGGCCCCCTTCGGCGGGGTGAAGTCGAAGGTCGACGCGGCCGGCGCGGCGAAGCTCACCTTGGTGAAACCGACGTCGAGGACGGCCGCGCCGCCGCTCGCCGGGGTCAGCGTGAACTTCAGCGGAGTACCGGTCTTCGCGTCGACCGCGATACTGACGGCGCCCACGGTGGTGCCGGACTGCCGGGGCCTGATGAGCAGCTTGTAGGCGTCCCGGCCGGCGATGCGCTCGGTCCCGTCGACCGTGACGGACGTGGTGCCGTCGGCCGCCTTGAGCGCCTCGTCGGCGAAGTCCCCGGGGGTGGCCGGGAAGTCCTCGCCCGAACGGCGGTCCTTCCGGTGGTCCCGGGCGGTGCCGTCGGCGGTGGAGTGGTAGACCTCGTCGGAAGCGCTGTCGTAGCCCCAGACGTCCTTGCCGTTGTGGATGACGCTGTACTCGGCGGCGTTCTCCAGCAGTGAGACCTTCTGCCGGTCCGGCCCGTCGGCGGCGACCCGCAGGGTGTGGGTCCCGGTGGCGAGTTCCATGAGCCGGGAAGAGGGGTCGGCCGCGGACCCCGAGTCATGACCGCCGCCGGCGCCGCCCAGCCCGGAGGCGAGCCCGCCGGCCAGACCGCCGAGGTCGGGCAGCCCCAGATCCGTGTTGATCTTCACCGTGCCGGACATCTGCTCGACGTCCGATGCGGCGACCTTCTCCAGCAACTGCCGGGCGCTGATCTCGGGGAGGTCGGGGTCACCGGAGTCGGCGAGCGCGGGAACGATCCCGATGGTCGCCGCCGCCACCCCCACCACCGCGACCGGGACCGCGTACCGCGAGGCCTTGCGCCGTCCCGCGCGGACCTTCTCGGCCTCCCCCGCGGTCGTGCCGTCGTCCGATTCGTACGGTGCCATGTGTGCCTTACCTCCGTCGTCGGCGGCGGCTGTCCGTCCGGTCTTCCACGCCTGCGTATCGTCACCGTGCAGGGTGCCACCAAGCCGCCATTCTCACCCGAATCGGTGAGGATCGGTGTTTCCTTGGTCTCCATCTGACCAAATCGGCGGAGCGGAGTCGTCAGACCGCGGACTCAACTCGGCGTACTGCTGCGGTATGACACGAAGCCTGCCAACTCCTCCCGACCCGTAGGGGTTTCCCGGGCTGTCGCCGGGGCCTCGGGACGGCCTCCGCACCGGCGCGGGCGGAGCCGGGCGGCAGGACGCGGCCCGCGGAGGACGGGATCCGAGCCTACGGACCGCGCGGGTCGGGCGGCGCCAGGGGTGGGTGAGGCCGGGTCAGGTCGGATGCGGGCAGGAGGGGCCGGACGGGCCGGACGGGAGGGGCAGGTCACCGGGCAGGTCACCGGGACGGGTCACCCGGCGCGATGCACCACCGCGTCGCACAGCTCCACCAGTGCCACCTTGGAGTCGCACTCCGTCAGCGGGCCGAGCGCGGCTCGCGCCTCCTCCGCGTAGCGGACCGTGTCTCGCCGCGCCTGCTCCAGCGCCGGGTGCGCGCGCAGCGCGGCGAGGGCCTCCGCGTGCCGGGTGTCGTCGCTCAGGTCGGAGTCGAGCAGCTCGCACAGCTCGAGGTCCTCCGCCAGGCCGAGCCGCGCCGCCCGCTCGCGCAGGCGCAGCACGGGCAGCGTGGGGATGCCTTCGCGCAGATCGGTACCCGGCGTCTTCCCGGACTCGTGCGAGTCGGAGGCGATGTCCAGCACGTCGTCCGCGAGCTGGAAGGCGACACCCAGCCGCTCCCCGTACTGGGTCAGCACGTCCACGACCGTCTCGTCGGCACCGGACATCATCGCCCCGAAGCGGCAGGACACCGCCACCAGCGAGCCCGTCTTGCCGCCGAGTACGTCCAGGTAGTGGTCGACGGGGTCGCGTCCGTCGGTCGGACCGGCCGTCTCCAGGATCTGCCCGGTCACCAGCCGCTCGAACGCCAGTGCCTGTACGCGTACCGCCTCCGGGCCCAGGTCGGCCAGGATCTGCGAGGCCCGGGCGAACAGGAAGTCGCCGGTCAGAACCGCCACGGAATTCCCCCAGCGGGTGTTCGCACTGGGTACGCCGCGCCGCACCGCGGCCTCGTCCATGACGTCGTCGTGGTACAGCGTGGCCAGGTGGGTCAGCTCCACCACCACCGCCGAGGGCACCACACCCGGCGCGTACGGGTCGCCGAACTGGGCCGCGAGCATGACGAGCAGCGGCCTGAAGCGTTTCCCGCCGGCCCGCACCAGGTGCTGCGCGGCCTCCGTGATGAAGGGGACCTCGCTCTTGGTGGCCTCGAGCAGCCCTTCCTCGACAGCCGTCAATCCGGCCTGGACATCGGCTTCCAGAGCCTGGTCCCGCACGCTCAGCCCGAACGGCCCGACGACGGTCACGAGGGGTCTCCTGTCTGCTGGTGTCTGCTGGCGGTTACACGGTTTGTCGACAGGTAGCTGCCATCACTCGAGTCAGCGTATCCGGTCACGTTTCGATCACCGATAGCGCCCATGGTTACAGGCCAGGCGGTATCGGATCACGACCGTTATTTTTTTGATCAGCAGATAAGGTCGGATATTTATCGATCCACCTGCGCGGATGCCGAACGCAGAGTACTGCGCCGCCCGGCCCCCACCCGGGGAGCCCCTGCCACCCGCGGAATCCCCGCCGCCCCCGGAGGCCCGGCCCCGCCGTCGCGCCCGCACCCACACCCGCGGGGCACCCCCGCACCCACACCCGTGGGGCGCCCCCGCGAGCACCCTTGCAGACGCCCCCGCGAGCACCTCCGCAGGCGCCTCCGCAGACGCCCCCGCGAGCACCTCCGCAGGCGCCCCGGCAGGAGCCCCGGGGAGCACCTCCACAGGCGCCCGGCGGCCGGCGCACCATGCGGCGCACCGAAGGACCCGCTCGACAGCCCACCGGACACCTCCGCAGCCGTACGGACACCCAACTGGACAACCAACCGGACAATGATCTGCACCACACGCCGGTTCTCGACACGTATATACGAATTACTCCGATACGCCCCGCCGAGGATGCGCCCCTCGACCGGAGATACGTCTTCCGAGCCGCTCCGGCCTCGCTCCGACGCGGGCCAACGAAAAGCACCCTCCGCGCGCCTCGGCCGCCGACAGGACCGACCACCTCCCGGAGCGCCCTCCACTCCCCGCCACATAAAGGCGAGTTGACTATATTGCCCGATTCGCCGCTCTTGTCGACACGGGTGAGTTGGCTCACTCGCGGCAACCACCCCACCCCTCTCCCCGCCACCCGTGTTCCCCGCCCGCACAACGCAGTTGAGGCTTGGCGACCGCAAAGGATCAAGCAGTCGAAATGGTGCTGATCATGCCTTGAAGCCGCGATCTGCGCATCCGGTACTTGTTCCGGACATGTGCTCTCGCATACGTTCCCGGCCTGTCGGGCGGACGCCGAATCCTGCCGCCGCCCGTCACCACCCATCTACGAACTCACCCACAGCGGCAGGAGCGGGGGACCCAGGTATGCCGCCGATCCGGCCCGTCCTGTCGACGCGCCGGACCGGCTAGGGGTGAAGCCGTGCCGCACTGCGACCCGGCCGGGCATCTCCAGCCCGAACCCGACAGCTCACCTCGCAGGCGCCGGAGAGGAATCCACCATGCTCGCTGCCGGTCAGCCCCGCCGTTCCCGCATGTCCCGCATCGCCCGCACCGTCGCCGTCGCCGGCACGGGTGCGGCCGTGCTCGCCCTGCCGCTCATCGGCGCGACCACCGCGTCCGCAGCCACGACCACGAACGGCACCGCAGCCGCCACGACCACGCTCGCCGGGTACCCCAACAACCTCGACGGCTGGATCCGCGAGTCGCTCGCGATCATGGCGGAGGAGGGCATTCCGGGCAGCTACAACGGCATCTACCGCAACATCATCCGCGAGTCGTCGGGCAACCCGAACGCCATCAACCTCTGGGACTCCAACGCCGCCGCCGGCACGCCGTCCAAGGGCCTGCTGCAGGTCATCGACCCGACCTTCAACGCGTACCACGTGCCCGGAACCGCCTACGACCCCTACGACCCGGTCGCCAACATCACCGCGGCCTGCAACTACGCGGCCGCACGGTACGGATCGATCGACAACGTGTTCGGCGCGTACTGAGATAGCGCGGTCGCCGCCGATCGGGCACCGCCCCCGCGGCTCCGGCGCGGGACACGCACCCGCACCGTCCCGCCCGCCGGGGGCGCACACCCTCCGGCGCGGCGGGATTCCGCCCGAGGCCGTACCGACCGCCGCGACGGCCGTTCGCGGCGGTCGCCGTCCACGCGGGTCGCCGTCCACGCGGGTCGCCGCCGTCCGCGGTCCCGCCCCGCTAGGGGAAGAGCCGCTCCAGGACGACGGCGACCCCGTCGTCCTCGTTCGACGAGGTGACCTCGTCGGCCACCGCCTTGAGCTCGGGATGGGCGTTGGCCATGGCCACGCCGTGGGCCGCCCAGCGGAACATCGGGACGTCGTTGGGCATGTCGCCGAAGGCGAGCGCCCGCCCGGCGGGGAGCCCCAGACGCTCGGCGGCCAGGGCCAGTCCGGTCGCCTTGGTGACGCCGCACGGCTGGAGTTCCACCGTCCCGGGCCCCGACATGGTGACGGTGGCGAGCGAGCCGACGACCGCGCGGGCCGTCGCCGCCAACGCGTCGTCGGAGAGCTCCGGATGACGCAGCAGCACCTTGCTGATGGGCGCGGCCCACAGTTCGTCGCGCCGCCCCACCCGCACCGCGGGCAGGGTCGGATGGGGCATCACGTAACCGGGTTCTATGAGGGTCAGCCCGTCGGCCCCGTCCTGGTCGACGGCGGCGCGCACCTGCCCGACCTCGGCCTCGATCTTGCCGAGCGCGGTCTCGGCCAGTTCCCGGTCCAGGGTGACGGACCAGAGCAGTCGGCCCGCACCGGCGTCGTACACCTGCGCGCCCTGCGCACACACCGCCAGTCCCGTGCAGCCGAGGTCCGCCAGCAGCGGCCGGACCCGGGGAGCGGGGCGCCCGGTCACCACCAGGTGGCGGGCTCCGGCGGACGCCAGCCGCGTGAGGGCGGCGCGGGACCGTTCGGAGAGCGTGTCGTCGCCACGCAGCAGCGTTCCGTCCAGGTCCGTGGCAATGAGTGAGTACGCGGTGGGTGCGGCCATGATCAGAGAATACGGACACCTCACTCCCCCGATTCACCACTTGTTCGAACTTGAACATCTGTCCCGGCAGTACCGACTCCCCCGAGCATTCGGCGCACGAACAACGACACAACGGATGACGCCGGAACGCACACGACCGCGCCCGCACGCAGGTGATCCGCGACGCCGGAACCGGCCCGGACGGCACGGGCCCGCCCGCCGGCACCTCCGCGCAGGCCGCGAACCGGACGACCGCCCGGTGGGCCGGGAAGGCCGCGGGAGGCGGGCGGGGACCGGTTGCGCGCGACCGCTTGCGCTCCCCGCCCGGCACCGAGGCCAGAGCGCGAAGCCCGTACCCGAAACCCGACACTGAAGCCCGACGCTGAAGCCCGACCCCGAAGACCGACAAATCGGAATCAGAGTCACCATTACCTCCAGTTCGGATATTGCGAACTCTTCAGGCCCTGCCCAAGACAGGTGACACCGCCGTAACGTGTGCCGGGAACGAATGCCACACACGGCTCCCCGCCGTGTCCGACGTGCACGAAAGCGAGGCTGCACCGCATGCCCCCCTTCGACGTCCCCGAGGGCGACCCCTTCGGAGCGCACAACCTCCCGTACGGCGTGTTCTCCCCCGCCGGGTCCCCCACCGAACGGAGGGTGGGTGTCCGGCTCGGCGACCACGTACTCGACGCCGGAGCCGCCGCGCTGGCGCTCGGCTCCCCGTACGGCGCCCTGCTCGCGCAGCCCACGCTGAACCCGCTGCTGGCCGCGGGTCGCACCGCGTGGTCGGACGTGCGGCGCGCACTGACCGCCTGGGTGACCGTGCCCTCCCACCGGGAGGTGCTGGAACCGCTGTTCCATCCACTCTCCTCGGTGACCCTCCATCTGCCCTTCGAGGTAGCCGACTACGTCGACTTCTACGCCTCCGAGAACCACGCCCGGAACGTCGGCCAGATCTTCCGGCCCGACGCGGAGGACTCCCTCACCCCCAACTGGAAGCACCTGCCGATCGGTTACCACGGCCGGTCCGGCACGGTCGTGGTCTCCGGAACGGACGTCGTCCGCCCGTCCGGGCAGCGGAAGGGCCCCGACGACCCGGCCCCGGTCTTCGGCCCGTCGGTCCGGCTGGACATCGAGGCCGAGGTCGGCTTCGTCGTGGGGACGCCCTCACGGCTCGGCGAGCCGGTCGCGCTCGCCGACTACCGGGAGCACGTGTTCGGGCTGTGCCTGCTCAACGACTGGTCCGCGCGCGACATCCAGGCCTGGGAGTACGTCCCCCTGGGCCCCTTCCTGGGCAAGTCGTTCGCCACGTCCGTGTCGGCGTGGATCACCCCGCTGGAGGCGCTGGAGGAAGCCCGCACGGCCCCGCCGGAGCGCACCCACCCGCTGCTGCCCTATCTGGACGACGCCACCGAGGAACCCGGCGGCTACGACCTGCGGATCTCCGTCACCGTCAACGGCCACACCGTCTCCGAGCCGCCCTTCTCCACCATGTACTGGACGGCCGCCCAGCAGCTCGCCCACATGACCGTCAACGGCGCCTCACTGCGCACCGGCGACCTGTACGGCTCCGGAACGGTGAGCGGGCCGGGCGAGCGGCAGCGCGGCTCGCTGCTGGAACTGACCTGGAACGGCCGGGAGCCGCTCGAACTCCCCGACGGGAAGCGGGCGTTCCTGGAGGACGGCGACGTGGTCACCCTGACCGCCTGGGCTCCGGGCCCGGACGGCGCCCGGGTGGGCCTGGGCGAGGTGAAGGGGCGGGTCACAGCGGGCTGACGGGAGGCCGGAGGGCCGCCATACTGGCGGCGGGCGCGGGTCCTGCCTCCCGCGTCCTCCCGCCGGTACCTCCCGCACCATCCCGGCGCGCCCTCGCAACCGCCTCCTTCCGACCAGGATCCGGAGACCGTGGCATGACCTTCTGCCTGCTCCTGTTGAGCGTCGTCGCCCTGACGGCCGCCGTACCGGCCCCCCGTGCGCTGACCCGGGCCGCCTGGCCCGAGCGGGAGCCGGTCGTCGCCCTGTGGGTGTGGCAGTGCCTGGTCGCCACGGTCCTGCTGTGCAACCTGACGGCGCTGGTGCTGGGCGCCGCCGCGGTCTTCGGCACCGTCCGCGCCCAGGTCTTCGCCCCGGCACCGCCTGCGGTGGCCAAGGCCTACGACCTGTCCACGGCGCCGCTCTGGGCGGCCGCCCTCACCCTGCTGCTGGCCTGCGGTGCCGCCTGGACGACCGCGATGCTCACCCGGGAGTGGGTGGAGGCCCGCAGACGCCGCGGTGTGGCCCGCGCCCACCTGCGTGAACGCGCCCCCGACCTGCCCGCCGGGCTGCCCGCGGCGCGGGGTCCGCTGCTGGTGCTGGAGGACGAGTACCCGGACGCCTGGTGGATGCCCGGCCACCCGCCCCAGCTCATCGTCACCACCGGCGCCCTGCACCGGCTGACCTCCCACCAGCTCGACGCGGTCCTGGCCCATGAACGCGATCACGCGCGCGCCCGGCACGACTGGCTGCTGCACCTGTCGACCGCGCTGGCCACGGGCTTCCCCCGGGTGCCCCTCTTCGCCCACTTCTGCGACCAGACCCACCGCCTCGTCGAGCTGGCCGCCGACGACAGCGCCTCCCGACGCTGCGGACATCTGACGACGGCACTCGCCCTGATCGAGCTGAACCAGCACCGCGGAGTGCTCTCCTGCTCCTCCAGCCGGCACCTGCTGGGTGAGCGCGTCGACCGGCTGCTGGAACCGCCGCCCCGGCTGAACCGCCGCCACCGGGCTCTGACGACGACGGTGGCGGCGCTGGTACCGCTGCTGCCGCTGCTCATCACCTTCGCCCCGGGGCTGACGGCGCTGAGCCGCTGGCGCTGAGCGGTCAGATCCAGTCGTCGGGTTCCGGTTCCTCCCCGGGCCACTCCTCCTCCGCGCCGGGATCCCCGAGCCGGGCCGGTCCGCCGTCCGGGGCGGCCGCGGCAGCAAAGGCCGGCGCGCCGGACGCCTCCGACGTACCGCCGGTCCTCTCCGGCCCCGGTGCACCGTCCTGTTCCGTTCCCTGCGCGGCGGTGAGGGAGGCCAGCACCGCGAGCACCCCTTCCCCGTAGGTCGCCAGCTTCTTCTCGCCGACGCCGGCGACGCCGCCGAGCTGCGCCACCGAGGACGGCCGGAGCGTGGCGATCTCCCGCAGGGTGGCGTCGTGGAAGATGACGTACGCCGGAACGCCCTGCTCCCGCGCCTGCTCGGCACGCCAGGCACGCAGCGCCTCGAAGACGGGCAGGAGTTCCGCGGGCAGCTCGGCCGCGGCCGCCTTCGACCTGCGTTCGCCGCGGCCCGAGCCCGCGCCGGACGAGGCGGACCGGGCGGCGGTCGGTTTCTTCGGCTCCTTGCGCAGCGGCACCTCCCGCTCCCGGCGCAGCACGGAGGCACTGCTGTCGGTGAGCACCAGCGTGCCGTACTCCCCCTCGACCGCGAGCAGACCCTGGGCCAGCAGCTGGCGCACCACGCCCCGCCATTCGCCCTCGGTCAGCTCCTCGCCGATACCGAAGACGGAGAGCTGGTCGTGGTCGAACTGGATCACTTTGGCGGTGCGCTTGCCGAGCAGGATGTCCACGATCTGCACGGTGCCGAACTTCTGCCCCCGCTCCCGCTTCAACCGCACCACCGCCGACAGCACCTTCTGGGCCGCGACGGTTCCGTCCCAGGACTCCGGCGGGGTGAGGCAGGTGTCGCAGTTCCCGCAGCCGGCCGGTTCGGGCTCCTGCCCGAAGTAGGCGAGGAGCTGCCCGCGGCGGCAGCGGGCCGTCTCGCACAGCGCCAGCATCGCGTCCAGGTGCGACTGCGCACGCCGCCGGAACGCCTCGTCGCCCTCTCCGGTCTGGATCAGCTTGCGCTGCTGCACGACGTCGTTCAGGCCGTAGGCCATCCAGGCCGTCGAGGGCAGCCCGTCCCGCCCGGCGCGACCGGTCTCCTGGTAGTACCCCTCGACGGACTTCGGCAGGTCCAGGTGGGCGACGAAGCGCACGTCGGGCTTGTCGATGCCCATGCCGAAGGCGATGGTCGCCACCACGACCAGCCCGTCCTCCCGGAGGAACCGCGACTGGTGCGCCGCCCGGGTGCCCGCGTCCAGGCCCGCGTGGTACGGCACGGCCTCGATGCCGTTCCGGCTCAGGAACTCGGCCGTCCGCTCCACCGAGTTGCGGGACAGGCAGTACACGATGCCCGCGTCCCCGGCGTGCTCCTCCCGCAGGAACCCCAGCAGCTGCTTCTTCGGGTCCGCCTTCGGCACGATCCGGTACTGGATGTTGGGCCGGTCGAAGCTCGCCACGAAGTGGCGCGCCTGAGGCAGGTGCAGCCGCTCGGTGATCTCCCGGTGCGTGGCACGGGTGGCCGTCGCGGTGAGCGCGATCCTCGGCACGTCCGGCCAGCGCTCACCGAGCAGGGACAGCGCCAGGTAGTCGGGGCGGAAGTCGTGGCCCCACTGGGACACGCAGTGCGCCTCGTCGATCGCGAACAGGGCGATGGTGCCCCGGGAGAGCAGGTCCAGCGTGGAGTCGAGTCGGAGCCGCTCCGGCGCCAGGTAGAGCAGGTCCAGCTCGCCCGCCAGGAACTCGGCCTCGACCAGCCGCCGCTCGTCGAAGTCCTGCGTCGAGTTGATGAATCCGGCCCGCACGCCGAGCGCCCGCAGCGCGTCCACCTGGTCCTGCATCAGCGCGATCAGCGGCGAGACGACAATGCCCGTACCGCGTCTGACCAGGGACGGAATCTGATAGCACAGCGATTTGCCGCCACCGGTCGGCATGAGCACGACGGCGTCCCCACCGGCCACCACATGATCGATGACCTCTTGCTGCTCGCCCCGGAAGGCGTCGTAGCCGAAGACGCGGTGCAGTGTGGCCAGCGCCTCGCTCCGGTCGCCGGACCGGGCCCCCGCCCCGGCGTCTCCCCCGGGCACGGCCGGGCCCTCAGCCCAGCCCGGCAGCCCGGTCTCCTCCCGCACCCCGGCCCCGTCCGGCACCCCGGCCTCATCCGGCACCCCGGCCCCGTCCGGCACCCCGGCCTCATCCCGCACCCCGGCCCCGTCCGGCACCCCGGCCTCATCCGGCGTCCCGGCCCCGTCCGGCACCCCGGCCTCGTCCGGTACCTCGGTCACTTCTGGCATCGTGCCGATCCCGCCCGTCCCGCGCATCGTCTCGTCCCCCGTACGTCGTCCCTCGACCCACTGCCTCCACGATAGGGGCCCGGACCGACGGCGACGGAGTTGTCCACAGGCAGCTTCCGGACGGCAGGGCGGCGCGGCGGGCGGTCATCCGGATGGGCGGTCCGGCATGGCCACGGCAGCGGGGCCGGGACATGCTGCTGGGGCAGGGCGAAACGTGCTCCCCCTGCCGGTGTCCCGCCGCCGTCCTCCTCATCCCCCGCCGTCCCCGCTCTACGCCGTCCTCGCCCCCGCCGTCCCCGCCCCCCGCCGTCCTCGCCCCCCCACCGCCGCTGTCCCCGCACCTGCCGGTGCCCCCGCGACCACCCGCACGTACCCGGAGCCGCCGCCCCGAGCGGCCGCCCCCGCCCCAAGGAGCCCGGATGTCCCCTCGGCCTCTCAGGGCTGCCGCCGCTCTGGCTGCGGCCGTCCTCTGTGCGACCACCGCTCCGGCGCACCCCACCGCCCCGGGTCCGCCCTCCCGGAGCGTCCTCGCGAAGGACCGCGCGGCGACCGCTCGGTACGCCCGGGAGTCCCCCGCCGCCTCACGCGCGGCTCCCGCGCCGGACTCCCCGGTGTCCGCCGCGTCGGCCGCGTCCGCGTCGGCCGCCGGAGCCGCATCGTCCACCCCGGACGGGCCGGACGGTCTCCGGGCCCCCGGCGAACCGGAAGGGCCCGACGGTCCGGTCGAGCTCGACAGCCTCGCGGGTGTCGACAGCCTCGACGACCTGACCGCCCTCGCCGGCGTGAGAAGCCTGAGCGCCCTGGGCGAGTTCAGCGGCCTCGGCGGCCTGAGGAGGCTCGCGAAAGGGGACGGGCCGGCCGGTCTGCCCAGGCTGGGGAGCCTGGGCGAGCTGTTCGACTCGTTGTTCTGAACACGGCCTCCACGCGGGCCGCACGCAGACGCCGCGGACCCGGCCCCCTCTGCTCCGGGGCGCCGGGTCCGCGGCGTCTGCGTGCGGGTGCCCTGCGGCACCGTGGATCAGCGCACGAACACTCCCGCCTGGCCGGCCAGGTCCAGGAAGTACTGCGGTGCCACACCCAGGACCAGGGTGACCGCCACGCCGACCCCGATGGCCGTCATGGTCAGCGGTGACGGCACCGCGACCGTCGGGCCCCCGGGGCGCGGCTGGCTGAAGAACATCAGCACGATGACGCGGATGTAGAAGAACGCCGCGACCGCCGACGAGATCACACCGATGACGACCAGCGGGGCCGCACCACCCTCCGCCGCCGCCTTGAAGACGGCGAACTTCCCGGCGAACCCGGAGGTCAGCGGAATGCCCGCGAAGGCCAGCAGGAACACCGCGAACACGGCCGCGACCAGCGGGGAACGCCGCCCGAGACCGGCCCACTTGGACAGGTGGGTCGCCTCGCCGCCCGCGTCGCGCACCAGGGTGACCACGGCGAAGGCGCCGATGGTCACGAAGGAGTACGCGGCCAGGTAGAAGAGGACCGAGGAGACGCCGTCCGGCGTGGTGGCGATGACGCCCGCGAGGATGAACCCGGCGTGCGCGATGGACGAGTACGCCAGCAGCCGCTTGATGTCGGTCTGGGTGATCGCGACGATCGCTCCGCCCAGCATGGTGACGATCGCGACGCCCCACATGACCGGCCGCCAGTCCCAGCGCATGCCGGGCAGCACGACGTACAGCAGTCGCAGCAGGGCGCCGAAGGCCGCCACCTTCGTCGCCGCCGCCATGAAGCCGGTGACCGGCGTCGGGGCACCCTGGTAGACGTCCGGCGTCCACATGTGGAACGGGACCGCGCCCACCTTGAACAGCAGCCCCATCACCACCATCGCCGCGCCGACCAGCAGCAGGGCGTCGTTGCCCATGGTGTTCGCCAGCGCCGGATCCACGGTGGTGACCCGTCCGTCGACGACCTGCGCGATGGTCCCGTACGACACCGAGCCCGCGTAGCCGTACAGCAGCGCGATGCCGAACAGGGTGAACGCGGAGGCGAACGCGCCCAGCAGGAAGTACTTGACGGCCGCCTCCTGCGACATCAGCCGCTTGCGGCGGGCCAGGGCGCACAGCAGGTAGAGCGGCAGCGAGAAGACCTCCAGCGCGATGAACAGCGTCAGCAGGTCGTTCGCCGAGGGGAAGACCAGCATTCCGGCGACCGCGAACAGCAGCAGCGGGAACACCTCGGTGGTGGTGAACCCGGCCTTGACGGCCGCCTTCTCGGTGTCGCTGCCCGGGACGGCGGCGGCCTGCGCGGCGAAGGAGTCGACCAGGTTGCCGTGCGCCTCGGGATCGAGGCGCCGTTCCGCGAAGGTGAACAGGCCGACCAGAGACGCCAGCAGGATGGTGCCCTGCAGGAACAGTGCCGGACCGTCGACGGCGATGGCGCCCATCGCGGCGATGCGGGCTCCGGTGGTGCCGTACCCGTCGGCCGCGAGCGCGACCACCGCGGCGAACGCGGCGGCGAGCGCGACGACGGACAGGAAGAGCTGGGCGTGGTATCGGGACTTGCGCGGGACGAACGCCTCGACCAGCACCCCGACGACCGCCGCGCCGATGACGATCAGGGTGGGCGACAACTGCCCGTATTCGATCTTCGGCGCGTCGATCTTCGAGATCGGGTCGGCCGCCGCTGCCGCGGTTGTCCACAGGCTGTGGACGGCTGTTGCGCTCACTTGGCCGCCTCCACCTCGGGCTGAGGATCCGTCTTGTGTACGTCGGACATGGTCTGCTTGACCGCCGGATTGACGATGTCCGTGACCGGCTTCGGGTAGACCCCCAGGAAGACCAGCAGGACGATCAGCGGGGCGACCACGACAAGCTCCCGGACCCTGAGGTCCGGCATCGCGGACACCTCCGGCTTCACCGGGCCGGTCATCGTCCTCTGGTAGAGGACGAGGGTGTAGAGCGCGGCGAGCACGATGCCGAGGGTGGCCACGACACCGACGGCCGGGTAGCGCGTGAACGCGCCGACCAGGACCAGGAACTCGCTGACGAACGGCGCCAGTCCGGGCAGCGACAGGGTCGCCAGACCGCCGATCAGGAAGGTGCCGGCGAGCACCGGCGCGACCTTCTGGACGCCGCCGTAGTCGGCGATGAGCCTCGAGCCGCGCCGCGAGATCAGGAAGCCCGCGACCAGCATCAGCGCCGCCGTCGAGATGCCGTGGTTGACCATGTAGAGCGTCGCGCCGGACTGGCCCTGGCTGGTCATCGCGAAGATGCCCAGGATGATGAAGCCGAAGTGGGAGATCGACGCGTAGGCCACCAGCCGCTTGATGTCGCGCTGGCCCACCGCGAGCAGCGCTCCGTAGACGATGCTGATGAGCGCCAGCACCAGGATGACCGGGGTGGCCCACTTGCTCGCCTCCGGGAAGAGCTGGAGGCAGAAGCGCAGCATCGCGAAGGTGCCCACCTTGTCGACGACCGCCGTGATCAGGACGGCGACCGGGGCGGTGGACTCCTGCATGGCGTTGGGCAGCCAGGTGTGCAGCGGCCACAGCGGCGCCTTGACCGCGAAGGCGAAGAAGAAGCCGAGGAACAGCCAGCGCTCGGTGCCGGTGGCCATGTGCAGGGAACCGCTCGCACGGGCCTGGGCGATCTCCTGGAGGCTGAAGTTCCCCGCGACCACGTACAGCCCGATCACCGCGGCCAGCATGATCAGCCCGCCGACCAGGTTGTAGAGGAGGAACTTCACCGCCGCGTAGGACCGCTGGGTGGACGCCGCCTCCTCGCCGTGCTCGTGGGCACGGTCCCCGAAGCCGCCGATGAGGAAGTACATCGGGATGAGCATGGCCTCGAAGAAGATGTAGAACAGGAAGACGTCGGTGGCCTCGAAGGAGAGGATCACCATCGCCTCGACCGCAAGGATCAGGGCGAAGAAGCCCTGCGTCGGGCGCCAGCGGCGGCTTCCGGTCTCCAGCGGGTCGGCGTCGTGCCAGCCCGCGAGGACGATGAACGGGATCAGCAGGGCGGTAAGCGCGACGAGCACCACCGCGATGCCGTCCACGCCCAGTTCGTACCGGACGCCGAAGTCCGCGATCCAGGCATGGGACTCGGTGAGCTGGTAGCGGCCGCCCGCCGGGTCGAAGCGGACCGCGACCACCGCGGCCAGCACGAGCGTGGCGAGCGAGAACAGCAGCGCCAGCCATTTGGCCGCGGTGCGCCGCGCGGCCGGGACTGCGGCCGTGGCGACCGCACCGATGGCCGGAAGCGCCGCCGTCGCTGTCAACAGGGGAAAGGACATCGGTATCAGACCGCCCTCATCAGCAGGGTCGCGGCAACGAGGACTGCCGCACCGCCGAACATCGAGACCGCGTACGACCGCGCGAAGCCGTTCTGCAGCCTGCGCAGCCGTCCGGACAGGCCGCCGACCGAGGCCGCCGTGCCGTTGACGACGCCGTCCACCAGGGTGTGGTCGACGTAGACCAGGGAGCGCGTGAGGTGCTCACCACCGCGCACCAGGACGACGTGGTTGAAGTCGTCCTGCAGCAGGTCGCGCCGGGCGGCCCGGGTGAGGAGCGATCCGCGCGGGGCGACGGCCGGGACCGGCCGGCGTCCGTACTGCGCCCAGGCGACGGCGACACCGATGACCAGGCAGACCATGGTCACGCCGGTGATCGCTCCGGCGCCGAGCGGGGAGTCGCCCTCGGTGTGACCGGTGATCGGCTCCAGCCAGTCCACGAAGCCGCCGTAGTTGAAGAAGGCACCGGCGCCGAGCGAACCGACGGCCAGCAGCATCATCGGGATCGTCATGACCCTGGGGGACTCGTGCGGGTGCGGTTCGGCGTGCGCCCCGCCGGTCCCGGCGGCCGGCTCCACGTCGGGCCCGGCCGGGGACGGCGTCCTGCCGTGCCGCCAGCGCTCCTCGCCGAAGAACGTCATCAGCATCACGCGCGTCATGTAGTACGCGGTGAGGGCCGCGCCGATGAGGGCCGCGCCGCCGAGGATCCAGCCCTCGGCACCGCCCTTGGCGAAGGCCGCCTCGATGATCTTGTCCTTGGAGAAGAAGCCGGACAGTCCCGGGAAGCCGATGATGGCGAGGTAGCCGAGGCCGAAGGTGACGAAGGTGATCGGCATGTACTTGCGCAGGCCGCCGTAGCGGCGCATGTCGACCTCGTCGTTCATACCGTGCATGACGGAGCCGGCGCCGAGGAAGAGGCCGGCCTTGAAGAAGCCGTGCGTCACCAGGTGCATGATCGCGAAGACGTAGCCGATCGGGCCGAGGCCCGCGGCCAGCACCATGTAGCCGATCTGCGACATCGTCGAACCGGCCAGCGCCTTCTTGATGTCGTCCTTCGCGCAACCGACGATCGCACCGAAGATCAGCGTGACCGCGCCGACCACCGTGACCACCAGTTGCGCGTCCGGCGCCCCGTTGAAGATCGCCGCGGAGCGGACGATCAGGTAGACGCCCGCGGTGACCATCGTCGCCGCGTGGATCAGGGCCGAGACCGGGGTCGGGCCCTCCATCGCGTCCCCGAGCCAGGACTGCAGCGGCACCTGGGCGGACTTGCCGCAGGCGGCGAGCAGCAGCATCAACGCGATGGCGGTGAGCTTGCCCTCGGTGGCGTCCCCGGCCAGTCCGGGCTCGGCCTGGGTGCCCAGGAGCGGGCCGAAGGCGAAGGTCCCGAAGGTGGTGAACATCAGCATGACGGCGATCGACAGGCCCACGTCGCCGACGCGGTTGACCAGGAAGGCCTTCTTCGCGGCGGTGGCCGCGCTGGGCTTGTGCTGCCAGAAGCCGATCAGCAGGTAGGAGGCGAGACCGACGCCCTCCCAGCCGACGTACAGCAGCAGGTAGTTGTCGGCGAGGACGAGCAGCAGCATCGCTGCGAGGAACAGGTTGAGGTAGCCGAAGAAGCGGCGGCGCCGCTCGTCGTGCTCCATGTAGCCGACCGAGTACAGGTGGATCAGCGAGCCGACCCCGGTGATCAGCAGGACGAACGTCATCGACAACTGGTCCAGGCGGAAGGTGACGTCCGCCTGGAAGCCCTCCACCGGGATCCAGCTGAACAGGTGCTGGGTCAGCGTCCGCTGCTCCGCCTCCCTGCCCAGCAGGTCGGAGAAGAGGACGAGGCCGAGCACGAAGGAAACGGCCGACAGGAGGGTGCCGAGCCAGTGGCCGACGGCGTCCAGGCGCCGTCCGCCGACCAGCAGGACGGCCGCTCCGAGCAGGGGCGCCGCGATGAGCAGCGCGATCAGGTTCTCCACGATTCTTCCGACCCCTTACAGCTTCATCAGGCTGGCGTCGTCGACCGAGGCCGAGTGGCGGGAGCGGAACAGCGACACGATGATCGCGAGCCCGACCACGACCTCCGCCGCCGCGACGACCATCGTGAAGAACGCGATGATCTGGCCGTCGAGGTTGCCGTGCATCCGGGAGAAGGTGACGAACGCGAGGTTGCAGGCGTTCAGCATCAGCTCGATGCACATGAACAGCACGATGGCGTTGCGCCGGATCAGCACACCGGTGGCGCCGATCGTGAACAGCAGCGCCGCGAGATACAGGTAGTTGACCGGGTTCACTTCGACGCCTCCTCGGTCCGCTTGAAGGTCGTCGGCTCGATCTCGGTCCGCTCCAGGCGCTCCTCCGCGCGCTGCTCCAGGGCGCGCAGGTCGTTGAGCGCCTCGGTGGACACGTCACGGATCTGGCCCCGCTCGCGCAGCGTCTTGCTGACGGTCAGCTCGGACGGGGTGCCGTCGGGCAGCAGGCCCGCGACGTCGACCGCGTTGTGCCGGGCGTACACGCCGGGGGCCGGCAGCGGCGGTACGTGCTTGCCCTCCCGGACCCGCTGCTCGGCCAGCTCGCGCTGGGTCCTGGCGCGCTCGGTGCGCTCGCGGTGGGTGAGCACCATGGCGCCGACCGCGGCGGTGATCAGCAGCGCGCCGGTGATCTCGAAGGCGAAGACGTACTTGGTGAAGATCAGGGACGCCAGCCCCTGCACGTTGCCGCCCGCGTTCGCCCGGCCGGTGCCGGCGAACTCCTTCAGCGAGGCGTTGGCGATCCCGCCGAGCAGCAGGACGCCGAAGCCGAGCCCGCACAGCAGGGCCAGCCAGCGCTGGCCCCTGATGGTCTCCTTCAGCGAGTCCGCCGCGGTGACGCCGACGAGCATCACCACGAACAGGAACAGCATCATGATGGCGCCGGTGTAGACGACGATCTGCACGATGCCCAGGAAGTAGGCGCCGTTGGCGAGGTAGAACACCGCAAGGACGATCATGGTGCCGGCCAGGCAGAGGGCGCTGTGCACGGCCCTGCGCAGGAAGACGGTGCCCAGGGCCCCGAGTACCGCGACCGTGCCGAGGACCCAGAACTGGAAGGCCTCTCCGGTGGAGGTGGAGTAGGCGGCGAGCATCGGGCTCATCGGCCGACCACCTTCCCGGACGCCGCCTCGTCGCCGCCGGACGCGGCCGCCGCCTCCGGCGGGACCTCGCCCTTGGAGAGGGCGACCTGGCGTTCGGTGCCGGGCGCAGCCTCGGTGACGAGTCCGCGGTAGTAGTCCTGCTCGTCCATGCCGGGGTAGATGGCGTGCGGCGAGTCGACCATGCCCTCCTCCAGCCCGGCGAGCAGCTGCTCCTTGGTGTAGATGAGGTCGGCGCGGCTGGAGTCCGCCAGCTCGAACTCGTTGGTCATGGTCAGCGCCCGGGTGGGGCACGCCTCGATGCACAGTCCGCACAGGATGCAGCGCGCGTAGTTGATCTGGTAGACGCGGCCGTACCGCTCACCCGGGGAGTAGCGCTCCTCGTCGGTGTTGTCGGCGCCTTCCACGTAGATGGCGTCGGCGGGGCACGCCCAGGCGCACAGCTCGCAGCCGACGCACTTCTCCAGACCGTCCGGATGGCGGTTGAGCTGGTGCCGCCCGTGGAACCGCGGAGCCGTGGTCTTCTTCTGCTCCGGGTACTGCTCCGTGAGCCGCTTCTTGAACATGGCCTTGAAGGTCACGCCGAAGCCGGCCACCGGGTTCTGGAAACCGGGGTCTGTCCCCTTGGGTTCCTCAGCCATCGGACGCCTCCTTTCCGTCCAGAGATCCGTCACTCTGAGTATCGGGTCCGCCACTGACAACGAGGTCGCCCTCGCGGCGGGGGCGGCGTCGCGGCACCGGCGGCAACTCCTGTCCGGGCAGCGGGGGCACGGGGAACCCGCCGGCCATCGGGTCGAACGCGGCGGGTTCCGCGGCGGGCTGTCGGCTCTCCTTCGCTCCGTGCCGGAACATGTCGGCGACGAAGGACAGCAGCAGCAGGACGAGGACCCCGCCACCCACGTACAGGAGGATGTCGGTGAAGTCGTAGTTCTCGTTCCGCAGCGTGCGGACCGTCGCGACGAGCATCAGCCAGGTCACCGAGACCGGGATGAGGACCTTCCAGCCCAGCTTCATCAGCTGGTCGTAGCGGACCCGGGGCAGCGTGCCGCGCAGCCAGATGAAGAAGAACAGCAGCAGCTGCACCTTGACGGTGAACCAGAGCATCGGCCACCAGCCGTGGTTGGCGCCCTCCCAGAAGGTGCTGACCGGCCAGGGCGCCCGCCAGCCGCCCAGGAAGAGGGTGGCCGACACGGCCGACACCGTCACCATGTTGACGTACTCGGCGAGCATGAACATCGCAAACTTGATCGACGAGTACTCCGTGTTGAAGCCGCCCACCAGGTCGCCCTCGGACTCCGGCATGTCGAACGGGGCGCGGTTGGTCTCGCCGACCATCGTGACGATGTAGAGCACGAAGGAGACCGGCAGCAGGACGACGTACCAGCGGTCCTGCTGCTGCTCGACGATCGTCGAGGTCGACATCGAACCGGAGTAGAGGAACACCGAGGCGAAGGCGGCGCCCATGGCGATCTCGTAGGAGATCATCTGGGCGCAGGAGCGCAGTCCGCCCAGCAGCGGGTAGGTCGATCCGGAGCTCCAGCCGGCCAGCACGATGCCGTAGATGCCGACCGAGGCGACCGCGAGGATGTAGAGCATCGCGATCGGCAGGTCGGTGAGCTGCATCGTGGTGCGCTGGCCGAAGATCGAGATCTCGTTGCCGGCCGGGCCGAAGGGGATCACCGCGATCGCCATGAAGGCCGGGATCGCGGCGACGATCGGTGCCAGGACGTACACCACCCGGTCCGCGCGCCTGACGACGAGGTCTTCCTTCAGCATCAGTTTCACGCCGTCGGCGAGCGACTGGAGCATGCCCCAGGGCCCGTGCCGGTTGGGGCCGATCCGGCGCTGCATCCAGGCGACGACCTTGCGCTCCCACACGATGGAGAACAGCACGGTCACCATCAGGAAGGCGAAGCAGAACACCGCCTTGACGACGACCAGCCACCACGGGTCGCGGCCGAACATCGAGAGGTCTTCAGCGGCGAGGTACGGGCTCATGCCTCCACCTCCTGGGGGGCGTCGTCGGCGGCGGCCGCCGGGCCGATACGGACTAGGGACCCGGGCTGCGCACCGGCGTCGGAGGCGACGCCGGAGCCGGTGGAGTTCAGCGGCAGCCACACCACCCGGTCGGGCATGTCGGTGATCTGGAGCGGCAGCTCCACGGACCCGGCGGGACCGGTCACCACGAGCGACCCGCCGTCCTCGACGCCGGCTTCGGCGGCCGTCGCGGCCGACACCCGCGCGCGTGCCGCGTGCCGGGTCCCGGCGAGCGCCTCGTCGCCGTCCTGCAGGGCGCCGTGGTCGAGCAGCAGCCGGTGCCCGGCGAGGACGGCCTCCCCGGCGGCGGGACGGGGCAGTCCGACCGCGCTCTCCAGCGGCTCGCCGGCACGCGGACCGTGCCAGGCTCCCAGCCTGTCGATCTCGGAGCGCGCGGTCCGCAGGTCGGGCAGGCCCAGGTGGACGTCCATCGCGTCGGCCACCATCTGCAGCACGCGCGCGTCCGTGGGCGGCAGCGCGCGGGTCATCTGGTCGGGCTTCAACGCGGCGTCGAAGAGGCGTACCCGTCCCTCCCAGTTGAGGAACGTTCCGGCTTTCTCGACGACCGCCGCGACCGGCAGCACCACGTCGGCGTGCTCGGTGACCTCGCCCGGCCGCAGTTCCAGCGAGACGAGGAAACCGACCTCGGCCAGCGCCTCCCGGGCGCGGGCCGGGTCGGGCAGGTCGGCGACCTCCACGCCCGCGACCACCAGGGCCTGCAGCTCCCCGCTGACGGCGGCCTCGACGATCTGGCCGGTGTCGCGGCCGTAGCGGTGCGGCAGTTCGGCGACGCCCCAGGCGGCGGCGACCTCCTCGCGCGCCCGCGGGTCGGTGGCCGGACGGCCGCCCGGCAGCAGCGATGGCAACGCACCCGCCTCGACCGCGCCGCGCTCCCCGGCCCGGCGGGGGATCCAGGCGAGCCGGGCGCCGGTGGCGGAGGCGGCCCGCACCGCGGCGGTGAGCCCGCCGGCCACCCCGGCCAGCCGCTCGCCCACGATGATCACCGCGCCCTCGGTGCGCAGCGCCTGGGCGGCCTGGGCACCGGACTCCTCCAGGCCGACACCGCTGGCCAGGGCGTCCAGCCACTCGGTCTCGGTGCCCGGCGCGGCCGGCAGCAGGGTGCCGCCCGCCTTCTCCAGGCCCCGGGTGGCGTGCGTGGCCAGCGCGAACAGCTTCTGCCCGTGCTTGCGCCAGGCCTTGCGCAGCCGCAGGAAGACGCCGGGGGCCTCCTCCTCGGACTCGAAGCCGACGAGCAGGACGGCGGGCGCCCTCTCCACGGCGGTGTAGGTGGCGCCGGTGCCGTCCAGGTCGCGGCCGCGGCCGGCGATCCGGGCGGCGAGGAAGTCGGCCTCCTCGCCGCTGTGCACCCGGGCACGGAAGTCGATGTCGTTGGTGTCGAGCGCCACCCGCGCGAACTTGCTGTACGCGTAGGCGTCCTCGACGGTGAGCCGGCCCCCGGTCAGGACGCCGGTGCGGCCCCGCGAGGCGAGCAGGCCCTGCGCGGCGATCTGCAGCGCCTCCGGCCAGGAGGCCGGAGTCAGCTCGCCCTCGGCGTTGCGGACCAGCGGGGTCTCGAGCCGGTCCCGCTGCTGGGCGTACCGGAAGGCGAACCTCCCCTTGTCGCAGATCCACTCCTCGTTGACCTCGGGGTCGTCGGCGGCGAGCCGCCGCATGACCTTGCCTCGCCGGTGGTCGGTGCGGGTCGCGCAGCCGCCCGAGCAGTGCTCGCACACCGAGGGGGAGGACACCAGGTCGAAGGGGCGGGAGCGGAAGCGGTAGGCGGCCGAGGTGAGCGCGCCGACCGGGCAGATCTGGATGGTGTTGCCGGAGAAGTACGACTCGAAGGGGTCGCCCTCCCCGGTGCCGACCTGCTGGAGCGCTCCCCGCTCGATCAGCTCGATCATCGGGTCGCCGGCGACCTGGTTGGAGAAGCGGGTGCAGCGGGCGCACAGCACGCACCGCTCCCGGTCCAGCAGCACCTGCGTGGAGACCGGCACCGGCTTCTCGTAGGTCCGCTTGCGGCCCTCGAAGCGCGACTCGGGGTTGCCGTGCGACATCGCCTGGTTCTGCAGCGGGCACTCGCCGCCCTTGTCGCAGACCGGGCAGTCCAGCGGGTGGTTGATGAGCAGCAGCTCCATCACACCGTGCTGGGCCTTCTCGGCGACCGGCGAGGTGAGCTGGGTCTTCACCACCATCCCGTCGGTGCAGCTGATGGTGCAGGACGCCATCGGCTTGCGCTGGCCCTCCACCTCGACGATGCACTGGCGGCAGGCGCCGGCCGGGTCGAGCAGGGGGTGGTCGCAGAACCGGGGGATCTCGATGCCGAGCTGTTCGGCGGCCCGGATGACCAGGGTGCCCTTGGGCACGCTGATCTCGGCGCCGTCGATGGTCAGCGTGACCAGGTCCTCCGGCGGGACCGCCGCCTCTCCTCCACCCGAGGGGGCACTCGCGGTCACGGTCATGCGTTCACCTCCGTGCGGTCGGCCCAGGCCGTCGACTCGGCGGGGTCGAAGGGGCAGCCGTGGCCCGTGATGTGCTGCTCGTACTCCTCGCGGAAGTACTTCAGCGAGGAGAAGATCGGTGAGGCGGAGCCGTCACCGAGGGCGCAGAACGACTTGCCGTTGACGTTGTCGGCGATGTCGGCGAGCTTGTCGAGGTCGGACATCCGTCCCTTGCCGGCCTCGATGTCCCGCAGCAGCTGCACCATCCAGTAGGTCCCTTCGCGGCAGGGCGTGCACTTGCCGCAGGACTCGTGGGCGTAGAACTCGGTCCAGCGGGTGACGGCGCGGACCACGCAGGTCGTCTCGTCGAAGCACTGCAGGGCCTTGGTGCCGAGCATGGAACCGGCGGCGCCGACGCCCTCGTAGTCGAGCGGGACGTCGAGGTGCTCCTCGGTGAACATCGGCGTGGAGGAACCGCCCGGCGTCCAGAACTTCAGCCGGTGGCCGGGGCGCATCCCGCCGCTCATGTCGAGGAGCTGGCGCAGGGTCACGCCGAGCGGGGCCTCGTACTGGCCGGGGGCGGCGACGTGGCCGGACAGGGAGTAGAGCGTGAAGCCCGGGGACTTCTCGCTGCCCATCGTCCGGAACCATTCCTTGCCGTTCTTCATGATGGCGGGAACCGACGCGATGGACTCCACGTTGTTCACCACAGTGGGGCACGCGTAGAGGCCCGCGACGGCAGGGAAGGGGGGACGCAGCCGCGGTTGGCCGCGGCGGCCTTCGAGCGAGTCCAGCAGTGCGGTCTCCTCACCGCAGATGTACGCGCCGGCGCCGGCGTGCACGGTGAGTTCCAGGTCGAGTCCGCTGCCCAGGATGTCGGAGCCGAGGTAACCGGCCTGGTGGGCCTCGCGCACCGCCTCGTGCAACCGCCTGAGCACGGGGACGACTTCACCGCGGAGATAGATGAAGGCGTGCGACGACCGGATGGCGTAGCACGCGATGACGATGCCCTCGATGAGGCTGTGCGGGTTCGCGAAGAGGAGCGGGATGTCCTTGCAGGTCCCCGGCTCCGACTCGTCGGCGTTGACAACAAGATAGTGCGGCTTGCCGTCTCCCTGGGGGATGAACTGCCACTTCATCCCGGTGGGGAAGCCCGCGCCGCCGCGCCCGCGCAGACCGGACTCCTTGACGTACGCGATGACGTCGTCCGGGGACATCGCGAAGGCCTTGCGCAGGCCCTCGTATCCGTCGTGCCTGCGGTACACGTCCAGCGTCCAGGACCTGTCCTCGTCCCAGAACGCCGACAGCACCGGGGCGAGCACCTTCTCGGGGCTGGTGTCCCTCAGCTCGGGTGCCAAGGTCATCACTCCCCCTCCTCGGCATCGGGCCCTGCCGCGTCGGCGGGGCGGGGCGGAGTCCCCTCGTCGGAGGTGGTGGCGGGTGACGGGTGGGACGGGTCGGAGGCCGAGGTGCGCTGCGGCGCGTCGTGCGAGCTGAGGTGCTCGGTGGGCGACGGATCGTGCACGGCGCCGTCCGACCGCTCGCCGTCCGACCGCTCGCCGTCCGGCCGCTCGCCGTGGGGGCCGCCGTCCCGCGGGTGAACGACGCGCGCGGCCGTCGTCTCGCCCTTCGCGAGGCGGAGGCCGACCAGCGTCGCCGGTCCACCGCTTCCGCCCGCCTCGACGGCGCCCGGCCGTTCGTCGGGGAAGCCCGCCAGGATCCGGGCGGTCTCCTTGAAGGTGCACAGCCGGGCCCCGCGGGTGGGGTCGACCGGCCGGCCGGCGCGGAGTTCGTCGACGAGGTGCTTGGCGCTCTCGGGCGTCTGGTTGTCGAAGAACTCCCAGTTGACCATGACGACCGGCGCGTAGTCGCAGGCGGCGTTGCACTCGATGTGTTCCAGGGTGACCTTGCCGTCGCCGGTGGTCTCTCCGTTGCCGACACCGAGGTGCTCCTGGAGCTCCTCGAAGATCGCGTCGCCGCCCATCACCGCGCACAGGGTGTTGGTGCAGACCCCGACCTGGTAGTCGCCGGAGGGCTTGCGCCGGTACATGGTGTAGAAGGTGGCGACCGCGGTGACCTCGGCCGTGGTCAGGCCGAGCACGTCCGCGCAGAACCGCATACCGGTGCGGGTGACGTGCCCCTCCTCCGACTGCACCAGGTGCAGCAGGGGCAGCAGCGCGGAGCGGGAGTCGGGGTAGCGGTCGACGATCTCGCGGGCGTCGGCCTCCAGCCGGGCCCGGACGTCGTCCGGGTAGTCGGGCGCGGGCAGCTCGGGCATGCCCAGGCTGACGCCGCGCTCCGAGGGTGGGGTGGTCACCGGTCGACGCCTCCCATCACGGGGTCGATGGACGCGACGGCGACGATGACGTCGGCGACCTGGCCGCCTTCGCACATCGCCGCCATGGCCTGCAGGTTGGTGAAGGACGGATCCCGGAAGTGGACCCGGTAGGGGCGGGTGCCGCCGTCGGAGACCGCGTGCACGCCCAGTTCGCCCTTGGGCGACTCGACCGCCGCGTACGCCTGTCCCGGCGGTACCCGGAAGCCCTCGGTGACCAGCTTGAAGTGGTGGATCAGGGCCTCCATGGAGGTGCCCATGATCTTCTTGATGTGGTCGAGGGAGTTGCCCAGTCCGTCCGGGCCCAGGGCGAGCTGGGCGGGCCAGGCGATCTTCTTGTCGGCGACCATGACCGGTCCGGGCTCCAGCCGGTCCAGGCACTGCTCGACGATCCTGAGCGACTGGCGCATCTCCTCCAGGCGGATGAGGAAGCGGCCGTAGGAGTCGCAGCTGTCGGCGGTCGGCACGTCGAACTCGTAGGTCTCGTAGCCGCAGTACGGCTGGGCCTTGCGCAGGTCGTGCGGGAGGCCGGTGGACCGCAGGATGGGGCCGGTGGCGCCCAGGGCCATGCAGCCGGCCAGGTCGAGGTAGCCGACGTCCTGCATGCGGGCCTTGAAGATGGGGTTCCCGGTGGCGAGCTTGTCGTACTCCGGGAGGTTCTTCTTCATCTTCTTCACGAACTCGCGGATGTGGTCCACCGCGCCGGGCGGCAGGTCCTGGGCGAGTCCGCCGGGGCGGATGTAGGCGTGGTTCATCCGCAGGCCCGTGATGAGCTCGTAGATGTCGAGGATCATCTCGCGGTCGCGGAAGCCGTAGATCATGACCGTGGTCGCGCCGAGTTCCATGCCGCCGGTGGCGATGCACACCAGGTGCGAGGAGAGCCGGTTCAGCTCCATCAGGAGCACCCGGATGATCTTCGCTCGCTCGGTGATCTCGTCCTCGATGCCGAGGAGCCGCTCGACGGCCATGCAGTACGCGGTCTCGTTGAAGAAGGACGTCAGGTAGTCCATCCGCGTCACGAAGGTGGTGCCCTGCGTCCAGGTCCGGTACTCGAGGTTCTTCTCGATGCCGGTGTGGAGGTAGCCGATTCCGCAGCGTGCCTCGGTGACCGTCTCGCCCTCGATCTCCAGGATCAGGCGCAGCACGCCGTGCGTGGAGGGGTGTTGCGGGCCCATGTTGACGACGATGCGTTCGTCGTCCGCGCGGGCCGCGGTCTGCACGACCTCGTCCCAGTCGCCGCCGGTGACCGTGTAGACGGTGCCTTCGGTGGTCTCGCGGGCGGCGGCCGAGGCCGCGGCCGCTGGCTGCGTGTTGCTCACGAGTAGGACCTCCGCTGGTCCGGAGCCGGGATCTGGGCGCCCTTGTACTCGACGGGGATGCCGCCGAGGGGGTAGTCCTTGCGCTGCGGGTGGCCCTGCCAGTCGTCCGGCATCATGATCCGGGTCAGGGCCGGGTGACCGTCGAAGACGATTCCGAAGAAGTCGTAGGTCTCACGCTCGTGCCAGTCGTTCGTCGGGTAGACGGAGGACAGGGACGGGATGTGCGGGTCGCTGTCGGGGGCGCTGACTTCGAGCCGGATCAGCCGGTTGTGGGTGATCGAGCGCAGGTGGTAGACGGCGTGCAGTTCGCGGCCCTTGTCGTGCGGGTAGTGGACGCCGCTGACGCCGGTGCACAGTTCGAAGCGCAGAGCGGGGTCGTCGCGCAGGGTGCGGGCGACGCGCAGGAGGTGCTCGCGCTCGATGTGGAGGGTGAGTTCGTCACGGTCGACGACCGTCTTCTCGATCGCGTTCTCGGGCAGCAGGCCCTGCTCCTCCAACGCGCCCTCGAGTTCGTCGGCCACCTCGTCGAACCAGCCGCCGTAGGGCCTGCTCGCCGGTCCGGGGAGCCGGACCGAGCGGACCAGGCCGCCGTAGCCGGAGGTGTCGCCGCCGTTGTTCGCGCCGAACATTCCGTGCTGGACGCGGATCTCCTCGCCTCCCTGGCCGCGCTGGCCGGGCAGGTTGGAGGCGGAGAGGTCCTTCTCCGGGTTGGCGCCGTCGGCGGCGCCGCTGGTGTCGTTCGCGTCGCTCACCGCAGCAGCCCCTTCATCTCGATCGTGGGCAGGGCCTTGAGCGCCGCCTCCTCCGCCTCGCGGGCCGCCTCCTCGGCGTTGACGCCGAGCTTGGTGTTCTGGATCTTCTGGTGCAGCTTGAGGATCGCGTCCATCAGCATCTCGGGGCGTGGCGGGCAGCCGGGCAGGTAGATGTCGACCGGGACGACGTGGTCGACGCCCTGGACGATCGCGTAGTTGTTGAACATGCCGCCGGAGGAGGCGCAGACACCCATGGAGATGACCCACTTGGGGTTGGGCATCTGGTCGTAGACCTGCCTCAGCACGGGCGCCATCTTCTGGCTGACCCGGCCGGCGACGATCATCAGATCCGCCTGGCGCGGCGAGCCCCGGAACACCTCCATGCCGAACCGGGCCAGGTCGTAGCGCCCGGCTCCGGTGGTCATCATCTCGATGGCGCAGCAGGCCAGGCCGAAGGTGGCGGGGAAGACGGACGACTTGCGCACCCAGCCCGCGGCCTGTTCGACGGTGGTCAGCAGGAAGCCGCTCGGCAGTTTTTCTTCGAGTCCCATGTCTAAAGGCCCCTCAGTCCCATTCCAGGCCGCCGCGCCGCCAGACGTACGCGTACGCGACGAAGACGGTGAGCACGAAGAGCAGCATCTCCACGAGCCCGAAAACCCCGAGGGCGTCGAAGGTGACGGCCCAGGGGTAGAGGAAGACGATCTCGATGTCGAAGACGATGAAGAGCATCGCCGTCAGGTAGTACTTGATGGGGAAGCGCCCGCCGCCGGCCGGCGTGGGGGTCGGCTCGATGCCGCACTCGTAGGCTTCGAGTTTGGCGCGGTTGTACCGCTTCGGACCGATCAGCGTGGCCATGACCACGGAGAAGATCGCAAAGCCTGCCCCGAGGGCTCCCAGTACGAGGATGGGCGCATACGCGTTCACCGCTCCTCGCTCCTCTCAGTCGGCACTGACTGCTGGCGGTTGCGGCCGGGCTCACTCACGCCTCGCCAGTCCCACGAACCCCGCTTGTCCCGGCGAAGATCGAGAACATGTGAAGCAGGTCACAAGCCCAGTCGCCACGCATCCTATGCCCGTAGGTCTGTGATCTGCGACACGGGGTATTGCACAAGCTTTGTGATCTCCACCACCTGACGAACGATCATGAAGTCGGATGAGCGGTGATCTTCGCACAGGAAGCGTCCGAGTGATCACCAGAGGTGACATTTTCGCTCATCGGACCAGCTCAGAGAGGGCGCCTCAATATCAAGACGTTTCCTCTGCAAGCAAATTGGTGCTGGACCCGCCCACTTGATAGGGGACGCGTTCACACGTCAGGGGGATCCGGGCGGCGGCCCGTGGACGCGTGCACACGTTCACGAAGTACCACCGACGAGATCCGGCCACGACCGGACGGCGATCCGGCGACCCCCGCACCCCGATGCGCGCGCGACGCATCCGCCGCGGTGACCGTTCCGTGACCTCCGCCACACCGCGGGAGGCGGCCGGGAAGCGGGCTTGGCCACCGAACGCGACCAGTGGTAAGCGCGGTGCAATTCGGGCGTAATCGCGAAAGTGCGTGATCAAAGCCGTGACAGACCCTGTCCGCAATGTCCGTTAGGGCGTCAATAAAGAACAACACGCCTGGGATTCGGGGTCGCGATTGAGTAACTGTGGCGGACCACACGTTTCTTGAAGATATGGAGGACCCCCTGATACCCGTTGGTGCCATGTCCCACACTGCTCACATACGCAGCCACCGGAAGCCCCGCCGCAACGCGTCCAGAATCGCGATGCGGGCCGGGGTTGCCGGTGGCGTCCTCAGCACCCTGGCAGTGGCCAGCGCCTCGGCCTCGGCGAGCGCCGCCGAGTCCGAGACGACGCAGACCATGGAACTGCCCACCCTGACGGCCGACCTGGCCGCTCAGGTCGCGCAGTCCGCGGAGGCGACCCAGCAGGCCGCCGCGGACTACGAGCTGCAGGCCGAGCGTGACGCGGCAGCCGCGAAGGCGGCGAAGCAGGCCGAGGCCAACCTGGCGGAAGCGAAGAAGAAGGCCGCGGAGGCCAAGAAGAAGGCCGAGGAGGCCGCCCGCAAGGAGGCCGCCGAGCGTGCCTCCCGCAGCGCCGCGCGCCCCACCCTCACCGCCACCACGAGCAGCGCCCCCGCCGCCACCCACACCTCCACCGCGACCGGTTCCGCGGCCGCCGTGATCTCCTTCGTCAAGGCCCAGCTCGGGGACGCCTACGTCTCCGGGGGCACCGGCCCCAACTCGTGGGACTGCTCGGGCCTGGTGCAGGCCGCGTTCCGGCAGGTCGGCGTGGACCTGCCGCGGGTCTCGCAGTCGCAGTCGACCGCGGGCACCCAGGTGTCGCTGAGCAGTCTCCAGCCGGGCGACATCCTCTACTGGGGATCGGCGGGCAGCGCCTACCACGTGGCCGTGTACGTCGGCGACGGCATGTTCGTCGGCGCGCAGAACCCGTCCTCGGGCGTCGTGGAGAAGCCGCTGTCGTACGACCCGCCGTCCGGCGCGGTGCGGGTGCTCTGAGGCGACCCGCGCACCGTACGTACGGCGAAGGACCGCAGCCGCTCGGGGGCTGCGGTCCTTCGCCGTACGTAGCGCGGGCCCCCGTCCGGGCACGCGGGCCCCGGGGCCGGTCCGACGGACCGGCGGACCGGCGGACCGGCGGACCGGCGGACCGGCCCCGGGGGTACCGCGGCTCAGGCGGTGTGGCCGGTGCGCGCCTCGCGACGGCGCAGGAACAGGAAGAGGCCCGTGCCGAGCCCCAGCGCCAGCAGCGCGCTGCCGGCGATCAGCGCCACGCCTCCGGCGCCGGTCGAGGCCAGCCCGCCGTGGGCGTCCGCGCCGGCGTCGCCGCCGGAGGTGCCGCCCGCGGTCGTGCCCGAGGTGCCGGCGCCGCCGTCGGTGCCGGACGCGGAGCCGCCCGAGCTGCCGCTCGACGAGCCTGCGCTCGACGAGCCACCGGACTGCGTACCGCCGTCAGTGGTGGAGCCGCCGGTGGTGGAGCCGCCGGTGGTGGAGCCGCCGCCCGCGGTGGAGCCGCCGGTGGCGTTCAGCACGATCCAGGCGGAGTCGTTGGACGGGTCCGACTCCCGGGGGTTGTCCCAGTCGGGCAGCGCGACCTGCGCCTTGGCGTCCGGCACGACCCGGTCGATGCGCAGCTCGAACGGGAAGTCGATCCTGGCGTCCTCCAGCAGCGGGGTGTCCACCCAGCAGCGGTAGCCCTTCCGGCCGTCGTTGAGGGTGGACTTCCAGCAGGCGTCCGGGGCCTGGGTGACGGTCGCCCCCTCGGGGACGTGCACCGAGAAGCCGAGCGGCTCACCGCCGGAGCGCAGGGCGCTGATCCAGGCCGGGCCGTTGTTGCGGAAGCCGACGACCGCCTGGACGGTCTCACCCGCCCTGCCGCTCACCGAGGCGCCGGTGAGCTGCAGGTCGTAGGTGTTGGTGCGCGGCAGGTCCACCTCGGCGAAGTGGGTGTAGTCCGCGGGGTCGGCGCCGGACACCTTCGTCAGGGTGAGGTCCGGGCCGGTGCCCTGCCGGTAGCTCTTGGCGGAGCGCAGCGCCTTCGCCTCGCTCGGGCTGACCGCCGTGAACCCGTAGTTGAAGATGTCGTTCAGGGCGAACCCGGCGGTCTTCACCTTGAGCGGCTCGCTCAGCGCGTAGGCCTCGCCCGGACCGATGGTGTCGGGGAAGGTGCACAGCGCCTCGCTGCCCTGGTGCAGCAGGGAGCCGGTCGTCGTCTCGGTGTAGGCGCAGTTGCCGTACGAGTCGGGGAAGGACAGGCCACGGGAGCCGTGGAAGCGCAGCACGGCACCCTCGGAGGGCATGCTGCCCCGGTTGCGCAGGCCCAGGTTCGCCTCGTAGGTGTCGCCCGCCTTGAAGTCCTGGGACAGGGACAGTTTGCGGTTGGCGAACTCGGGGCCGCCCACCAGCACGTCGATGGTGAGCGGGGTGAACGCCAGCCCGTCGCCCTCGCCGGTGACGGTGATCGAACCGAAGTCGCCGACCTCGCTGTCGTCGCCGACATCGAGCCGGATGCCGCCGAGCGAGTTGGCGGCCTCCCCGGCGAACAGCTGGTCGCCCGTGCACGTCGCGACCAGTCCGTCGACGTCGCAGGGCAGCTTGACGTCGGCCACGCCGGCCAGCTTCGAGGCGTCGATGCGGATCTTGTAGGCGCCGCTGAACACCTCCGTGGGGACACCGTCGTCGCTGTCCTCCCCCGGTGCCTTCAGGTGCAGATGGACCTGGGGCTCCGTCGGCCGGCCGTTGCCGGACTGGAGGGACAGGTCGACCCGGCCCTTGCCGGTGATCGCCACGGGCAGCGGTTCGCCGTCCGCGGCCTGGGCCGTCCCGGCTAGGCCGACCGCGGCCAGCCCCGCGGCCGCCAGCAGCCCCAGAGCTCTCCGCGACCCCCGTCGCCGGCCCATTGCCTGGTGTCTCATCAAGCACTCTCTCGTCGAACGGAAGCGCCCTGAGCGGGCACACCCCCTTCGACCCCTCGCGTTACCGGCGAGTTGCGCACAGCGGCATCACAGGAGGGACACGGCACGGTATACTCGGCGGGCCCTCCGGCCGGCCGCGCCGCGGCCGCCGTCGGGCGTCGGTGTCTCAGGGCTCAGGAGCTCAGGTCTCAGGAACTCAGGGCGCAGGAACTCAGGTCTCAGGCCTTCGGGGCCGCCTTGCTCAGACCGTTGATGATGCGGTCCATGGCGTCACCGCCCGTCGGGTCGGTGAGGTTGGCCAGGAGTTTGAGGGTGAACCTCATCAGCACCGGGTGGGACAGGCCGCGCTGGGTGGCGATCTGCATGACCTTCGGGTTGCCGATGAGCTTCACGAAGGCGCGGCCGAGGTTGTAGTAGCCGCCGTAGGTGTCCCTCAGCACCCGCGGGTAGCCCTGCAGGGCCAGTTCGCGCTGGCCGGGCGTGGAGCGGGCGTGCGCCTGGACGATGACGTCGGCGGCGAGCTGCCCGGACTCCATGGCGTAGGCGATGCCCTCACCGTTGAAGGGGTTCACCAGGCCGCCCGCGTCGCCGACCAGCAGCAGGCCGCGGGTGTAGTGGGGCTTGCGGTTGAAGGCCATCGGCAGGGCGGCACCGCGGATGGGGCCCGTCATGTTGTCGGGGGTGTACCCCCAGTCCTCCGGCATGGACGCGCACCAGGCCTTGAGGATCTCGCGCCAGTCGAGCTCCTTGAAGGCGGCGGAGGTGTTGAGCACGCCCAGGCCGACGTTCGAGGTGCCGTCGCCCATGCCGAAGATCCAGCCGTAGCCGGGCAGCAGCCGGTCCTGCGGGCCCCTGCGGTCCCACAGCTCCAGCCAGGACTCCAGGTAGTCGTCGTCGTGGCGCGGGGAGGTGAAGTACGTCCGCACGGCGACGCCCATCGGGCGGTCCTCGCGCCGGTGCAGGCCCATCGCCAGGGACAGCCGGGTGGAGTTGCCGTCGGCGGCCACCACCAGCGGTGCGTGGAAGCTCACCTCGCGCTTGTCCTCGCCGAGCTTGGCGGTGACGCCGGTGATGCGGCCGGTGCGGTCGTCGACCAGGGGGCCGGAGACGTTGCAGCGCTCGTACAGCCGGGCGCCCGCCTTCTGGGCCTGCCGGGCGAGCTGCTCGTCGAAGTCGTCGCGCTTGCGGACCAGTCCGTAGTCCGGGAAGGAGGCCAGATCCGGCCAGTCCAGCTGGAGCCGCACACCGCCGCCGATGATGCGCAGGCCCTTGTTGCGCAGCCAGCCGGCCTCCTCGGAGATGTCGATGCCCATCGACACGAGCTGCTTGACGGCACGCGGCGTCAGGCCGTCGCCGCAGACCTTCTCCCGGGGGAACTCGGTCTTCTCCAGCAGCAGTACGTCGAGTCCGGAGCGGGCCAGGTGGTAAGCCGTGGTGGAGCCGGCCGGCCCCGCGCCCACGACGATCACATCGGCGGTGTTCTCGGAGAGGGGCTCGGTCACGGCGGGTTCTCCCCAAAGCTCTAAATCTGCGTGCCGGCGGGCACTGGACATGGGCAGTCTATTCAGCACAATCGATCAACCGGCTGAAGGGTTGCCCCCGTGAACCGAACTCTCCCCGTGGTAAGGCTGCGCGTCCCCACCGACGAGGACGCCGTGGCCTGGCACAGGGTCTTCGACCACCCCGACGTGATGGAGTTCCACGGCGGGAGGTCCGCGCAACCGTACGTCTACGAGGAACTCACCGCGCGCCAGCGCCGGCACGACGCCGAGCTCGGCTTCTGCCTGTGGACCGTGCTGGACGGGGAGGACCGGGTCCTCGGGTTCACGGGTGCGCAGCCGTGGCCCTGGGAGTGGGGGCCGAAGGGCGAGATCGAGATCGGGTGGCGGCTCGGGCGGGAGTACTGGGGCAAGGGGTACGTGACCGCGGCCGCGATGATGACGCTGGAGCGGCTGCGCGCGGCACGGGTGGCCGGCGTGGTGGCCATGGTCGACGCCCGCAACGCCCGTTCCATCGCGGTGACCCGGCGACTGGGGATGCGGCTGGCGGAGACGTTCACGATCCCGAAGGCGGAGCGGCAGGGGCACTGCTACCGCCTGAAGTTGTAACGGAGAGTGACTGACTGTCACAGAAAGCCACTTTCCGCTTCCGGAGGGCACCCCCGACGGCTACGCTGCCGCTACCGCTGGGGGTGAGATCCATGCGCATACCGCCCGATACGCCCGAAGTGCGCGTGCCCAGGCTGGTCGGCCTGGCGGCCGTGGACGCGCGGCAGGCGGCCCGGGCCCGGGGCCTCCTCCTGGACGCGCCGGACCGGCCCGACCTCGATCTCGCGGTCGTCGACCACGTCGTCCGCCAGTACCCGCCGCCGGGCGCCGAGGTGCCGCGGGACTCCGTGGTGCTGGTGTGGTTCGACCTCGGGGAGGGCGAGGGCGGGGGCGGGGTGCGCGAACCCCTCGTCCCGCAGCCGCCCCGGGGCGGGATGCAGCGGGAACTGGGCGAGCCGGAGGGGCCGTACGCCTTCGTGCACTGACCCGTACGCCTTCGTGCGCCGACCCGCCGGTTCAGCTCTCCTTGAAACCCCGGTGCAGGGCCACGATGCCTCCGCTGAGGTTGCGCCAGGCCACCTTCGACCATCCGGCTCCGCGCAGCCGCTCGGCGAGGGCGCTCTGATCGGGCCAGGCGCGGATGGACTCGGCGAGGTAGACGTAGGCGTCCGGGCTGGAGGACACCGCGCGGGCCAGCGGCGGCAGGGCGCGCATCAGGTACTCGGTGTAGACGGTCCGGAACGGTGCCCACGTCGGCTGCGAGAACTCGCAGATGACCACGCGTCCGCCGGGCCTGGTCACCCGGTGCATCTCGCGCAGGGCGGAGTCCGTGTCCTGGACGTTGCGCAGCCCGAAGGAGATCGTCACCGCGTCGAAGCTGTCGTCGCGGAAGGGCAGCCGCGTCGCGTCGCCCGCGGTGTACGGCAGCCAGGCCCGGCGCTCCTTGCCGACCTGGAGCATGCCGAGCGAGAAGTCGCAGGGGACGACGTAGGCGCCGGTGCGGGCGAAGGGCAGCGAGGAGGTACCCGTGCCGGCCGCGAGGTCCAGCACCTTCTGCGCGGGACGAGCGTCGACCGCCCGTGCGACCTCCCTGCGCCATCGGCGGTCCTGACCGAGGGACAGCACGTCGTTGGCGAGGTCGTACTTCTCCGCCACGTCGTCGAACATCGAGGCGACTTCGTGCGGCTGCTTGTCCAGGGATGCGCGGGTCACGGGCCCCATTGTTGCAGCAGGGCCGCCCGGCTCCGGGCACGGCCGCCCCTTCGGCCACGGGCGCGGAGCCCGGCAGGCACAGTCGCACAGGCACAGGCACAGGCACGCGCGCAGGCACAGGCACAGGCACAGGCACTCATATGGTCTGCAATCCGTTTTTCTGCTGACCTGCCGTCGAGAAGTGCGCCAGGCTGTCCTCCTGCCGAGAACCGCCACGGCGGCCCGTGCGGACCCGACCGGGCCGCTCGGACACACCACCCGGGCATGCGAGGTGCGCGCCATGAGGACATTCCCCCTGACGTGGGTGTCGGCGCTGGTCTGCCTGCTCGCCCTGACCGCGGCGGGCTCCGCACCGGAACCCGGCGCCGGCCGCGCCTCCACCCGGGCCGCGTCCTCCACCACCGGCTACGCCCCCTACGTCAGCGCCACCGCGGCCTCCGCGAACGATGCGGCGGGTGCGCCGACGGCGTACCACCTGGCGTTCGTCGTCTCCGACGGCAGCGGCTGCACGCCGACGTGGAACGGCACGGACGCACTCGGCGACCCGGCCGTCGCGTCCCGGATCGCCCGCCTCACGGGGCGCGGTGCAGCCCTGCGGGTGTCGTTCGGCGGTTCCTCGGGCGAGGAGCTCGCCTCGGCCTGCGGCAGCGCGTCCGCGCTGGCGCAGGCGTACGGCACCGCCCTGGACGCGGCGGGCGCCGACCAGGCCGACTTCGACGTCGAGGGCGGGGAACCGGCCGACGCCCGCTCCGTCGCCCGGCGTTCGGCGGCGGTCGCACGGCTCCAGTGGCAACGCCCAGGCCTCGCGGTCTCCTTCACGCTACCGGTGATGCCGTACGGACTCGACGGCGACGCCGTGGCGCTGCTGGAGTCCGCCGAGGAACACGGCGTGCGGGTGTCCGCCGTCAACCTCATGACGATGGATTACGCCGACTCGTACACCGGCGACATGGGCGACTACGCCGTTGCCGCCGCCACAGCCGCGCACGCCCAGCTTCGCCGGGTGTTCGGGCTGTCCGAGGCGGCCGCCTGGCGGGAGATGGCGCTCACCTCGATGATCGGCGCCAACGACGTCGCCGGGGAAACCTTCACTCTCGCGGACGCCGCCCGGGTGCGGGCCTTCGCCGAGCGGAACGGCATGGCCTGGGTGTCGATGTGGGCTTCCTTCCGCGACCGCCAGTGCGGGGACGGCCCCCGGGACGCCGCGGCGGGCACCGCCGACGGCGGGGGCGGAGACGACGGCGGGGGCGGGGCCGACGGCAGAGGAGGGGCCGAGGATGCGGCCGAGGACGGGGGCGCCACCGATCCGGCGACGAACTGCTCCGGCGTGCAGCAGGAGGCGGGGGCGTTCGCGCGGGCGCTCTCCGGCATGCACGAGTCCGGCTGACCCGGCCCGGCGCCCCGGGTGCGCGGACTGCCCCGGGAAGACGCGGGGGCCCCGACCGGCGCGCGGACTGCGACCGGCACGCGGACTGAGACGGGCGGGGGACGGCTCAGCGCCGGCGGTGGACCAGTCGGCCGGCGACGACCGTGGCCACGCAGCAGGCGGCGCCGCGCGTGGTGAGCGCGGCCTCGTCGGGGGCGTCGAACACGGCGAACGTGGCCTCCGCCCCGGGGAGCGGCAGCGGCGTCGGCACCGCCTCCGCCAGACTCCGCCCGGCCAGCGGATCGAGACACGCCCGGCCGGGCGGATCCGCGAACCGCTCCTCGGTCGCCAACCCCGCCCGGTGCACGGCGTCCACCACCGCGGGCCGTCGCAGCGCACCCGCCACCGCGACCGTGCCGTGGGCAAGCATCCGCTGCACCCCCCGCCGCGCACTGGCACCCCAGCGGGCCTCGGTCATCGCCAGCCCGGCGAGCACGTCGCCGGTGAGCGGCTCGGTGCCCAGCTCAGCGGCCTCCCGCGGGTCGGGATGGTAGGCCTGCTCCAGCAGTTCGGGCCCGTACGGATTGCGCAGGCCCGGAGCGATCAGCCCCGGCCAGCGGCGGACGCGGGCCGTCGGGTTGCGGGCCGCCAGTTCCTCGTACGGTCCGACCGCGGCGACCTCCCGGCCCGCGACGACGACCGCGCCACCGGGCACGGAGGGCCGCCGCGGGTCGCCGGGCAGCAGGAGGTCCGCGGCGTGGATCGTCAGCATGCGGGGGTCAGCTCGGCGCGAGCAGCTTCAGCTCGGGGTGGGCGGTGCCGCCCTCGATCGCCGTGGACGAGATGTGCGAGACGACGCGCTCGTCGACGGGGTCGTTCGCCGGGTCGTCGTGCACGACCAGGTGCTCGTACGTCGTCGCCCGCTGCGCCGGGACGCGCCCCGCCCGCCGGATCAGGTCGATGATCTCCAGGCGGTTGGAGCGGTGCTTGGCCCCGGCGGAGGACACCACGTTCTCCTCCAGCATGATCGACCCGAGGTCGTCCGCGCCGTAGTGCAGGGAGAGCTGGCCGACCTCCTTGCCGGTGGTGAGCCAGGAGCCCTGGATGTGCGCCACGTTGTCGAGGAACAGCCGGGCGACGGCGATCATCCGCAGGTACTCGAAGAGGGTGGCCTGCGTACGGCCCTTGAGGTGGTTGTTCTCGGGCTGGTAGGTGTACGGGATGAAGGCGCGGAAGCCGCCGGTGCGGTCCTGCGCGTCGCGGATCATCCGCAGGTGCTCGATCCGCTCGGCGTTGGTCTCGCCGGTGCCCATCAGCATCGTGGAGGTCGACTCCACTCCGAGCCGGTGCGCGGCCTCCATGATCTCCAGCCAGCGCTCCCCGGACTCCTTCAGCGGGGCGATGGCCTTGCGCGGCCGCTCCGGCAGGAGCTCCGCGCCGGCGCCGGCGAAGGAGTCCAGGCCGGCCTCGTGGATGCGGGTGATGGCCTCCTCCACCGACACCCCGGAGATGCGGGCCATGTGCTCGACCTCGCTCGCCCCCAGACTGTGGATGACGAGCTGCGGGAAGGCGTCCTTGATGGCCCGGAAGTGCTTCTCGTAGTACTCGACGCCGTAGTCCGGGTGGTGCCCGCCCTGGAACATGATCTGCGTGCCGCCCAGCTCCACGGTCTCGGCGCACCGGCGCAGGATGTCGTCGAGGTCGCGGGTCCAGCCCTTGCCGGTGTCCTTGGGGGCGGCGTAGAAGGCGCAGAACCGGCACGCCGTGACGCACACGTTGGTGTAGTTGATGTTCCGCTCGATGATGTACGTGGCGATGTGCTCGGTGCCCGCGTACCGGCGGCGGCGCACCGCGTCGGCGGCGGCGCCCAGCGCGTGCAGCGGCGCGTCGCGGTAGAGGTCGAGCGCTTCCCCGGGCGTGATCCGCCCGCCCGCGGCAGCACGGTCGAGGACGGACTGGAGGTCGGCCTTCTCGGTCACCGGGGCGTCCCCTTCGTCGAGGGTGTCGGGTACGGACCGAACCAGCCTACGTCAGGTGTTTCGCGACCCCGAGGTCAGCCCGTACCGGCTGTAGGCTCCGGGATCTTCTGGCTCCTGGGGGTCAGCGCGACCTGGGCGCCCTTGAGGCGTCCAGCGGACTGGCCCACGGCATCGTCCAGGTCTCATGTCCCTCTTGATCGGTCCCTCGTGGCCACGGCGATCAAGGAAACGTTTCCAGCCCTCGCGTGCTTCCAGTCTGTGGCAACAG
The DNA here is from genome assembly GCF_047200655.1 of Streptomyces sp. MS06. Lineage (NCBI taxonomy): Bacteria > Bacillati > Actinomycetota > Actinomycetes > Kitasatosporales > Streptomycetaceae > Streptomyces > Streptomyces sp. MS06. The sequence goes on along the minus strand of NZ_JBJZOJ010000008.1, from coordinate 21,063 downwards.
CCGCCGGACTGGAAACCGATGAGGCTTGCCGGTTCGGCGAGCACCAGTGCGACGGAGCGTGACTTCGGTCCCTCACCGCAGGGGCGGCTCTGCGCCTGGAATGAGCAAGGCCATGGTGGCGCCACAGATCCCCGCTGACTGGCCTGGAACAGTGCATGTCGTCGTTGGATGAGTTGCGGGCCTTACTGGGCAAGCCCGCGGACCGACCTGGGACGTCCCCTGCATCCAACCCTGCGCCGGGAAGCGGTACTGGGTCTCCGGGCCGCTGCGCACGCAGACGGTCGGGCCGGCCCAGGATGCTGCCGAAGCGGTCGCGATGGTGGTCGAGCGGCTCCCAGCAAGCTGCCCCCGGCCTTCCTCGGCAGCCCGGAGGCGCTCGCCGCTCACGAGGCCCAGTCGGCCGACTCCGCTGGTTGATGAACCGCCGATGCGGCACCGAAACCCGCCGCGTCTTCACAAAGGTCACGATCCCTGCGGCTCTGATCGCAAATACGATGCATCGTCACACACCCGACCTATCCGCTGGCGGCGATCATGGTGCTATGACGACGTGGATCCAGGCCCACTCTGCCCAGGACGACATCTGGTCCTACTTCGAACTTGACGACGACGGATGGGCACAGCGGCAGGTTGACCTTGAAGGGGCGGCCCGCTTGCCGGTGACAGCGGCCTCGCTCAAGGAGGTTCTCGGCCTCAGGGACCATGCCGATCTTGTCACCTTGTCCGCCTACGAGCGGAGATACGGGGTCCTGGCCGAGGGCTGCCTCAACGGCTGGCAAGAATCCGACGGTGTCGCCGTGATCACTCGGGATAAGTTCGAACGGATCTGGCTCGAGGGCCGCCTGCGCCTGGAGTCGACCGACGGGCCGAAGGCGCACGAGGGGACACGATGATCTCGGACTACCAGCAGCGCCTGCGAGAGCGGTTCCTGTCTGCCCCACAAACTCCCCCACCAGGCCCCTGGCGCCCCGTCCTGGACCGACGCACCCCCATAGGCGGACTGCTCGGGGTCGGCTTCGCCGTCGCCCCCGACACCGGCCACGACCTGGTCATGGTGGTCTCCGTCGACGGCCACGGGCTATTCGACGCCGTTACCGGCGGAAAGATCGCCCGAAACCGCGATCAACTACTCCGAACTGCGGGCCGCCGGCTTCTCGCCGTCGGGGCGTACTCTCGCGGTTGCCACCAGCAGCGACCTCACGCTCTGGACCCGTCCGGGGCCCGCAGCAGAGCCTCGGGTTCAGGCCAGCGCATGAGGTTGTCATCGGGTAGCGGCACCATGTCCGCATGAGCGACAACCCCGAAACCCCTCGTCACGGGCGTGATCTGGCCTGGGTGCGATCCATGGGCGGTCCGCTGGTCGTCATCCCGGTGTCCGCGGTCCACTTGTGGGGCGGATGCACCGAGGAGGGCGTGATCCTCGGAGGCACGGACGTGCCGGACGACTACGACCGCGCATGCTCGGTCGAGGAATTCGCCGGGGTGATCGGACTGCGCGACGGCGACAAGGGCGCGCTGGTGCTGGGCGACGAGCCTGCCACGACCTGCTACCTGCCCGACCAGAGGATCTTCCTGCGCTGGCTCGCCGCTGACTCCGACGTCGAACTGTTCGCTGCCGCAGAGGCCGTGCTGAGCGACCCCGCCACCCCGTGGGAGGAGTGTGGAACGTGGGAGACCGATGGCCCGGCCGTTCTCATGGACTCAGCCGAGGCGGGGAGCGATCTGGGCGTGCCCTACCCCACGGGCGGAGGCCAGCCTGATGAAGCCCCGGTCCTCATTGCCGCTGGACGATGGCGCATCCGTGCATTCCACAAGTGCGACGAGTTCCCCTGGGTGGGCGTGGTCCAACTCCTTCCGGAAGACCACGGCGGTTCCTGACGCACACGGCCGCGGCTCGCTATCGGCCGCCGCCCGGGGCCTTGCGTCAGCTGTTCTGGAAGCGGCGAGCCTCGGTGATGAGTTCGGCGGGCAGAGCAGGACCAGCGCAGGCGTGATCAATGAGCAGGCCCCGGTACGAGTCGTTCGGTAGGTGCGGTGCCAGTTCGATGAGTTCGCGCAGGTCGTCGGGCGAGCCCGTGAGCCGGGCACGGTAGGCAGCCCCCGCCGCTCGAAGGGTGACCTCGGTCGGCTCGTGCTCCAGCCCCTGATCGATGAGCTGGACTGCGGTGGTGAAGTCGCCCTGTTCGACACATAGGTCGGCCAGGTCGAGGTACAGCGACCAGTTGGTCGGGTCCAGGGTGAGAGCGCGCTGGAACGCCGCCGCGGTCTGCTCGGTGTCCCCCAGCTTGCGCCACGTCCCTGCTCGCACGACTTCGGTCAGCATGATCCGCTGGATAGCATCCGCCCGATCGCAAAGGTCGAATGACGCATCGGTGAGACCGCAGGCCCGCAGGAAGATCGCCATCTTGGCCATCGCCTCGGGCACCGGCTCGCGGGCACAGATCACGTCGATCAGATCGAACCAGGGGCGAAGTCCGTCCAGCATGCCGGGGGTGTCCAAAGGATGGCCGTAGTCCGTCGTCCGCATCGCGGCCTCGGCCAGCGCGTTGGCAGTCACCGCCTCCCGGAACCGGGCATCGCCGAACCAGGGAGCGGTGGCCCAGGCAATGGTGGGTTGCGCGCCCGTGACCGCGCCGATCCCGATCACCGCGCTGTCCATGTCGTTCTCGAGGAAGCTGACGTACGACTGCGCCAGCACCGCTCTCAGGGAGTTCGCGCCCCGAAGGACCTCAGCCAGGTCCGCCCGCTGTTCCTCCCACAGTTCGGCGAGCACCACGTAGGGTTCCGGGTTCTCAGGCGAGGCACTGATGGCGCCAGCCACGTAGTGCACGGCTGCCGCAGGGCTGCCACCACAATGTGCCATCACCCGTGCAAGGCCGACTCCGGCGGCCGCCGCTCGATTCACCATCAGCCGAGGATAGTAGAGACTCACATCACCCCGTCAGGGTGTCGATCAACGTCAGGGGGACTCGTCGACGGCCGCGCAGGGCGGCGGTCGGTCGCGTCCGCCGCTGACGGTGGTGGTCACTAGCCTGGCAGCGTGACGCCTACCGATGATCGACCGTCTCCCTGAGCTCGGCGGTCACCCTCGGGGAGCCGTAGGCGCCGCCGGATTCCGCGTGGACCGCGCGAATCCTCGCGGCCAGGCGCTGGTCGGCCCGCTGCCGGGCACTTCTGGCCTCGCGGCCGGCCAGCCACTTGCAGTAGCTGGACCTGTTCACCTCCAGGACCTCGCAGAGCCGCTTCACCTCGAAGGCGTCCCGGTCGTCGTCGACGAACTGGAAGCGGCTCCTCACCAGTTCGTCTCCCCGGCGAAATACTTGGCCGCCTTGCGGAGTATCTCCCGCTCGGTCGCGAGCTTGCGCTCGCTGGCCTCGAGTTCGGCCACCCGGGCCTCGAGCTGCCGGATCCGCTCGTCCGGTTCCGCGGACGGCATCACCTGCGTGGGACGGGCCGCAGTCCTGGTGTCCCGGGCTGTGGCCGGGCCGGCGCCGCGGCGTTCGCGGTCCCGCAGTACCCAATTCCGCAGTGTGTTCCTGTTGATGCCCAGGTCAGCGGCGATGCTCTTGTACGTTGCCCTGGGTGTGGACTCGTACAGGGCCCACGGCGTCGGCCTTGAACTCGTCCGAGTAGTCCTTCATCGCCATCGGCGGTCTTCTCGCTTCCTCCGGATCAAGCAGATCCAGTATCAGCGTGTCCACCACTCAGGGGGAGGCTCCCAGGCCGCACGCCCCACCCCAAGGCTCAGTTCCGGACCGAACCCGGCCCGAACGAATGCAACTCCGGTTACTGAGTGCAACCCAGGGAGACAGCCGATGCTCGCTGCCCATCTGCTCCAGAACTACCCCGAAGGGGTGAATGTCCAGCATTCGCGTCCCATGGGCCAGACAAGGGACAGCATCACTTGGAAAGGGACATCAGAAACTGGAACCTACACCGGCGCCGGCGAGCACCCCCGCGAGGGCTCCGGCGAGCAGGAAGGGCCCGAAGGCGATGGCCGTCCTGCGCCCGGCGCCCCGCACGACGACCAGGAAGCCGCCGTACAGGGCCCCCAGCAGGAAGCCCGCCAGGGTGCCCAGCAACAGCGTCGACCAGCCGTACCAGCCCAGGACGGCGCCCGTGCCGAGGGCGAGTTTCACATCGCCGAAGGCCATGCCGTCCGGGTTGACGAGGAACAGGACGAAGTAGCCGACGCCCAGCGCCAGGCATCCCAGCACGGCCGTCGTCCAGTCACCGGAGTGCCCTGGCAGCAGCGCGGCCACGCCCAGCAGGCCGAGGGCGGCGGCCGCGAGCGGCAGCGTCAGCGGGTCGGGCAGCCGCCGCACCCGCAGGTCGACGACCGCGAGCAGCACCCCGACGGGCGCGAGCAGCAGCCAGACCGCGAGCTCGGGCCGGGCACCGGTGGCGGCGGCGAGCGCGGCGCAGACGAGCCCGGTGACGCACGGCAGCGCCACTGTTCCGGAGGCGGACGGCGGTGCGACGGTCCCGGAGGGGGACGGCGGCCCTCCGGTGGTGCAGCGCCAGCACGGGACCGGGCCGAGCCAGCCGCGGACCGGATGCCCGGCCGGGCACACCGTGCGCCACTCCTCGCCCGACGGGACGGAAAAACGGTGCGCGGGCCGCGGCAGCAGCAATCCGGCCGCCGCGCCCCAGGACGCGGCGGCCAGGATCAGCAGTGCGGTGCTCATCCCGCGGCCCCGAGGTCGTCGCGCCAGGTCGGCACCAGCGCATCGGTGCGCGGCCGGCCCCGCACGTGGAGGGCGAAGGGAGGGTGGCGCCGGGAGTGGGACGAGGCAACGGAGATCTGACTCCGCGGAGTTCCACACTCCGTACTTCCGGCACCGGGTCGGTCACGGCGGCGGAAGGAGGCGGAGCGGCAGTCGGACTGGCTGCCGGGGCCAGCGTCCTCCCCGCGGCTCCGTGGCGGGTAGGCGGTGTGGTTCTCAGCGACGACGCTGGCCCGCATAAAAAAGACTTCCGCCGACCGTCAGGAACAGGCCTGCCGTGACACCGAGCGTGAGGGCATCGGGAGTGCGCTCACCGGGAAGGTCCTCGATCCACGGGTCGAGGACTTCGAGCGGGTCCTCGAAGAGGACGACGTGCTGGCCCTTGGTGAACTGGCCGAAGCAGTTCTGCTGTTGGGAGAGGTCGAGTACGGCACCCGACGTGTCGACGACCCGGCAGACGGACAGCTCGGTGCTCCCCTTCACCCCCTGCTGCTCGCCGGTGTCGGCCACAACAGCGTGCACCCGCTTCCCGAACTGCTTGATGTACGTCTCGTAGAACGCGGGTCCGGCGAAGAACGGCAGCGCCAGAACAGCCACGGAGGCAAGCGTCGCGGCTCCCGCCCGGTGCCACCGGCTCCCCGCGATGACGGCGGCGGCAGCAACCACGGCCAGGATGACGACGACTCCGAACCACATGCCGTACGGGTACTGGCTGAGGACGCCCGCGGCGAGGCCGGCCACGGGAATGAGAAGGGCCCACTTCAGACTGTCGAGTGAGCGGCGAGGAGCCTCCGTCAAAGCCCCTGGGGTGACGGTGGCAGACGTGGTCCCCGCTGCTGACGGCATCTGCTGCACGGCTTTCGGATCCCCCACTGCCCTGTTGCCTGCTTCTCCGAACGGACACATTAGCCGACGTCAGAGACACGCATCGCTCCCGCTGCTCAACTCCCGTACGTGAGAAGGCCAAACCGAGCGGCCGCGGATGCCGGTGCCGGAGCCCGGAGCTCAGTCTCTCCACCTGCCCGTCCGCCCTGCTCAGTCGCGCGGGGCTTCCTCCACGACTGTCTCCCCGAAGCGCCAGGAGCCCTGATCGCCCACCGCCTCCGCGCACAGACCCGTCTCCCAGGCGATGCGCGCTGCCCGTTCGTGCGAGAGCCCGGGGTAGTCCCCGGCATGCACCTCGATGCAACCGCGGCCGTCGGCGAGGTGGGTGCCGAGGACCTCGCGCAGCCTGGCCTCCTGCTCCTTCCGCGTGGGGTGGTCGCCGGTGCCGGTCCGGTGCACCTGCCGCGTGCCGCCCCGCTGCCTGCGCGCGTCCCGCCGTCTGGCGGCGTCCGACCCCCGCCACGCGATCCAGCCGACGGCACCGAGCGCGGCCAGGGCGAACGCGCCGCAACCGAGGACCTCACCGGTCGCATCCGCCTGCCCCGGCGTCTCGGGCGCGAGTTCTCCCTCGGGGTCCGCGATCACCGTCAACACCTGGCCGACGTGGTAGAGATCGGACGGCGGTGCCATCTCGGGCCCGGGAACACGAGAGCCGTCGCGCCGGAGCAGCGTGTAATGGGCTTGCCGAGCCCTGCGGCCCTGTGCGGGGTCGAGCCGTTCCTTCACCACCGTGACGGTGATCCGCTCGCCGCGCTGCTGAAGAGTGAGGTCGTCGCGGGCCAGGTCGACGACGTGCGCGGCCATCGCGGACGCGAGCACGATGAACAGGGCCGTGTACGTACTCGACTCCCTGGCCCCCAGCTTCCGGATCAGCGCGATGAGGAGCACTCCGTGCACGATCCACAACAGGCCCTGGAGGGGCGGCCCCGCATCGTCGGAAAGGAGAGCCATCCCGGCGATCACGGCTATCGCATAGCAGCCGATGCCGAGCGCCAGCGCGACGGGAAAGCGGGCGCGCGTCTTCCGCGTCCGAACGTCTGCCTCTGCGACTTCGCTCAAGTCCGTCTCCCCGTTCGCCCTCCGTCGGGGCTTCCCGTCGTGACCGGTGTCGTGATCCGGCCGAGTACATCGAGGTGCTCAGCCCGGTTGCGGTGTCCTGACACGCATCGGTGCTGCTCCCCCTCGCCTGCCTCCCGCAGCCGCCTCGAGGGCGCCCGCAGGATCCGCACACGACCGCGTACGGCGTCATCACCGTAGCCGCACCGGCGCCGTGTGCCATGGTCGCGGAGAGCGCAGCCCACTCGGCGCGAGGGCATCTTGGGACTCGTATGCTTCAACAGCGCTGCCGTGGACAGCGCTGCGTGGACAGCGGATCGCCCGAAGGCGTGCGCTGGTGGGGGAGGAGCAACGTGCTCGGATCGGCGCCCGGGTACGCCATCGCAGGCGTCACCGTGATCGCCCTGCTGTCCGCGGCCGGCTGCGCGCCGCCCGAGGGCGGCGGGGACGGGGAGCCCACGTCCTCGACGGGAACCGCCCGGGCGGCCGCGAGGAGCGGTGGCCCGGTGTGCGTCGGTGCGGCACCGGCGGACGGCGTGCACGTCCTGCGCGGTGGTGGCTTCCGGCTGCCCGGAGGCGGGGGCGTGCAGTACTCCGCAGCACACGTCGACGGAACGACGCGCACCGCGACGCTCCGGGACGGCGCGGCCCACCGGTCGGGGCAGCGGCAGTGGACGGTGCGGACCGGGGCGCAGGTGACGATCGGCGGCCATCGCTACAAGGTCCGGCAGATCTGCTCCTACCGGGTCGTACTCGAGCCGAGGGCCGCCGAGGACAGGGACGCTCTCGCTGCGGCGCCGGAAGCGGGATCCCCTCAGGGCGGGGCGGCGGACGACGGCCTGTGCTTCACCACGAACCATGCCGTTCTCACTACTGCGGAGAACGGTTTCCCCGCCGAGGGCGGGACGCTTTCCCTGCTCGACAACGGCGGCGTGCAGCGCTTTCCCACCGGCCTGTCGCTCACCGTCTCGTTCATCGACACCTCAGCGGGTTCGGCCGGCCTCGGCGCGAACTGCGCGGCGATTCCGGTGGCCGCCTACGAGGACGTGAGGGTCGGTGACACGGTCGAATTCGCGGACGTGCTGTTCGAGGTGTCCGGCCTCACTGACCAGGCGGTACGGCTGACCCGCACCAGCGCATAGCCTCCGGGACGAATGCAGTTCTTGAACACCGACGGTTCGCTGTACGGGGGGACTTGGGTCGCCCCGCGTCCCCGGTCGGCCCGTCGAGTCTCACGGTAGGGTCACCCGGCACTCCCCGAGGAACAACCCTGGAGGCATGAGTGGCTTTCGGCAGGAGCAGCAAGGGCAAGGGTGAGGAAGAGGGGCCGGTGGAGCCCGTCGCCTGGGAGTCCGTGTTCAGGTTCGGAGTCGGATCCGTCGAGCGGCCCAGGTCACCCAAGCGGATCCGGTCGGTGTGGGGAGAACCTGCCGTCCGCGTACCGACGGGCAACAAGGACCGTCCGATCCTCGCACCCTGCGCCTTCCTGGGCTCGTCGTCCACCGCCGGCCTTCCGTCCCGTCCAGAGCTCACACTGTTCGAGGACGCCGCCGCCCGACGTCTTCTGTGCTACGTCGAGGAACCCGGAGAGGTGGACGGAGAACGGCACCACGTCGTGCGGGACGCACTGGGGCAGGTCATCGGAACCCTGCGCCGTATACCGCCCAGGCGTCCTTTCAAGCACACCTGGCGTCTCGACCAGCCCGGTAGGCCGGAAATCGTCGGACGCAACGAATGGGCGAGCGGCGGTGCCGGGCAGGTGGCGGCACGCGTGGCCATCCGTGCCGCCTTCGAGGCAGTGGACGGCCTGTTCGACGCGGGCACGGACGACAGATCGCGGAACAGGCCGCGGCTCTTGGAGTGGCGAGCTGGAGACAAGGTCGTGATGACGTCGGAGGGCAGCACGCAGGTCAAGATCCAGGCGAACTGGCTCGACCGTCGGCTGGCGTTCGCCTTCGCCTTGGTGGGGGACGAGTAGCAGGCTCCGGTTGGGCATCGCCAAGTCCCGGGTGGATCCGATGAACCGGTTCCGAGGCGGGCACGACGTGCGCCGGCGGACCGCTCGCGGTCGCCGGCGCATTCACCCTTCGTCCCGGCCGTTCCCCATGAGGAGGTTCCGCGGGATCGCCAGCAGCGCACCGCTGAGTGTCAGGCACGCGGTATCGACCTGTTCGAAGACGATCGCGACGGCGAGGTCGGTGGCATCCGCGCCGCCCTCTGCGCTACCCGACCGCTCGACCCCCGCCTTCCCGGTGACACCGTCGATCGTGACACGAACCGGTCCGCGGGAGAGCACCGCTTCCCTGCCCGAGCCCCCCGACCGGTAGGTGTACTGCCGGTCCAGGTACCACATGTCGAGCCGGCGCGACCCCTTTCGTACCCCCTTGACCCGCAGGTCGATTCGGACCGGAACGCCGTCGATCTGCAGCCATCCGCCGTCCAGGGAGGGCACACCGCCCGTCCCGCCACCGCTGAACACCGCCTCGGGGAACTGTTCGCCCGTCAGGACGGTCCGGTTGTGACGAAGGTTCCCGGCCGCGAGGGCCGAGTGCACCTCCACATCGCCGAAGGGTCCGATCCGACCTCGGAATCCCTGCACATCAGCGGTTGTGACCGGTATCAGATCGAAGACGAAATCAGGCACGGCAGACCTTCCCATCGATGACTCGGGCGCACAACGGGAACCTCCTGGGCCCAGTTGATCGGATTCACCTCGGCGTTGGCGATGCATTCCCGAGCACAGCGAGATCATTTCACTTGCCGGTGCCCTTCACGGCGGTTCCGGACAGTCGCCCCGAACCTCCAGCGGCGCTCCCACAGGCCCCGACACCACGGATCACTTGAAGAGGGCCACGAGGCCGTTCACCGAGAGCGCGAGGAGCACGAGGATCGCCACCAGGCATCCAGCCCCTGCCGAGAAGTCGCCGAAGGCGCTCCCCCTGCCGTCCGCCTTCTCGTCGGATGGCACCGCGCCCCAGTCGACGGGGCGTCCCACGGCATGGGAGCACGCTGCCCGTACTGCGGCCAGTTGCTCTCTGGCAAAGGTGGTTCGGGCGAACGACTCCGGGCCTTGCCAGGCGAGTGCCCGCATACGCTGCGGGGCCGTGCGGTATCTCGCTTCGAAGGCGCCGGTCTCGGCCGCGTCCCGGTCCTCTTCGAGGTACATCCAGCGGCCCGCTTCTGCAGGCTCTCGGTAGAGGCGGTACACCTCGGCCAAGCGCCGGCGAAGCATCAGGTCGTTCGGAAAGGACGACACCAGCCCGCGCAGGCGCTGGCGCGCGACGGGGACTCGGCCGACGGCCAGGTCCGCATCCACTCGGGCAAGGGTGTCTCTCAGCGGCATGAACGCATGATCGGCTACCGCGGTGACCACAGTCGAGCCGGTTTGTCGCTCAACTGACTCCTGTGGCTTCGGGCGGCCTCTGCCGAGACGGGACACCAGCGGTCACGGGACGGCCCTCGGTGGCAGTCACCCGGCCCGTCCACGCCGCCCGCAGTCGTCACCCGTTGCCGGGGCCCCCGGTCGGCCGGTACCGGCGGGCTATCCGACGCGGGAGAGCCGCGCCGTCGGCCTGCCCTCCGCCTCGCTCTCGGAGGAGTACGTCAGGTCGTCACCGGTCGGGGTGAGTCGGACGATGTGGGGCGTGGGGTTGCAGCCGGAGTGGTTGGAGGCGGCACCGGTGGACGTCACCACGATCTCCTTCTCCGTGGCCTGTTTCAGCGTCAGGATGTCGTCGCAGTGGCCGCCGAGCTGGTCGGTCTGCCGCATGCTGCCCAACTCCTCGCCCACAGCTGCCTGGTGGACCGTCAGCCGGAAGGTGCCGAGGGGCAGCGTGCCGTCGAGGGCGGTGCCCTGGCCCTGCCAGGTGCCGAGGTAGCGGGCGGGGACGGTGCCCCCGGTGCCGTCGGAGGGGCCCGAGGAGCCGCCGGGGGAGGCCGAGGAGCCGCCGGACGGTGTGGACGACGCGCCGTCGGAGGGCGTGGAGGAGGCGCCGGGGGAGGATGCGGAGGACGTCCCGGCGGGGGGTGGGGAGTGGGCGCCGGCCGGGTCGGAGCCGCTCCCGGAGCCCGGCAGCAGGTCCAGTACGAACACCGTGCCGACGGTCACCGCCGCCAGCGCCCCGGCGACCGCGAGCGCCACCGTGCAGCTGAGCCGGCGGCCCCGGTCGCTGTCGCGCGGCGTGGAGTCCGCCGCCACGCTGAGGGACAGCCTGCCGGGGCGCCGGTCGGCGGAGCCTTCCGCCGCAGCGAAGGCTTCCGCGGCGGCTGAGCCTCCCGTCGTGGCCGAGCCGTTCCGCCCGTTGGGGGTTTCGTCCCGCGGCGGCGGTACGGCGCCGGCCGCCGGGCCGGCCTCGGCGTGCGGCGGCGGCTGGGCGGCGGCCCCGCCGTCCCCGGCCATGACCGGCGGTGGCCCGAACTGCCCTGCGGAGGTGGCTCCGTGGGCGGCCGGTGGGTATGCCGCGGCTGGGTTGAGGGCCTCGGGTCCCAGAGAGGCCCGGGAGGCCCGGGAGGCCCCGGACTCCCCCGGCCCCGCGGACACGCCGGATACCCCGGATCCGCCCGACGGGCCGGATCCGCCCGACGGGCCGGATGCTCCGGTACCGCCCGGGGCGCCCGGCGCCGGGTCCGCCGTCCCGTCCTCCGAGGGCCTGCTGAACTCCACCGGCCCGGAGGGCGCCGGGTCCGCGTCCGGCTCGCCCGCCTCGAGGTTCAGCAGCCGGACCACGCTGCGGCTGACCTGTTCCACCAGCGCGCCGGGCAGCCAGCCGCCCGCCACCAGCCGGGCCGCGCCCTCCGGGGCCAGGCGCCGGGCCACCTCCGACGGAGCGGGCCGGGTGGCCGGGTCCTTGGCCAGGCAGTCGGCCGCGATCTCCCTCAGCTCGCCGGTGAGACCGTCCAGTTCGGGCTCCCCGTGCACCACCTTGTAGAGGAGCGCCGCCGAGGAGTCCCCGGGGAACGGCGGGGCACCGGTGGCCGCGTAGGCCAGGACCGCGCCGAGGGAGAACACGTCGGCCGCCCCGGAGGCCGCCTCGCCGAGGATCTGCTCCGGCGCCATGTAGCCGGGGGAGCCGACGGAGACCCCGGTCGCCGTCAGCGAGGCCGTGCCGTCGGTGGCGCGGGCGATGCCGAAGTCGATCAGCAGGGGGCCGTCGAGGGTGAGCAGGACGTTGGACGGTTTCACGTCGCGGTGCACCAGTCCCCGCTCGTGCACCGCCGCCAGGGCCTCCGCGAGGCCGGCGCCCAGGGCCCGCACCGAGTGCGCGGGCAGCGCGCCGCCCTCGGCGACCGCCGCGGCCAGGGAGGGACCGGCGACGTAGGCGGTGGCGACCCAGGGCACCGCGGCCTCCGGGTCGGCGTCCAGCACCGGCGCGGTCCATGCGCCGCCCACCCGGCGGGCCGCCGCGATCTCGCGCCGGAACCGGGCGCGGAACTCCTCGTCCAGCGCGAAGTGCGGATGCACGATCTTCACGGCGACGGTGCGGCCCGAGGAACTGCGTCCCAGGTACACCCGGCCCATCCCGCCGGAGCCCAGCCGGCCGAGCAGCCGGTAGGGCCCCACCTCGGTGGGTTCGTCGGCAGCGAGCGGCTGCATGATGGCGTGGTTCCTCCCCCGTGTGCCGTCCCCCGTGCGCCTTGGCTCACAGCAGGGTAGTGCGGCCCCGCCCGATCCTCACCGCTTCACCCGCCCCGACCTCACTGCTTCAGCAGGTCCACCTTCACGTCGGCCGGGAATCCGGTGGTGGATCCGACCCGCCGCGCGAACTCCGCCACCGCCTCGAGCTGGCGGGCGCCGAAGCTGAAGTCCAGGGTGGTGAAGTACTGGGCGAGGGTCCGCTCGTCGAAGGCCTCCCAGCGGGCCGCCTGCTCAGCCACCTTGCCGACCTCCTCCAGGGAGAGGTTGCGGGAGGCGAGGAAGGCCTCGTGGACCCGGCGGGTGATGGCGGGCTCGCGCTCCAGGTAGTCGCGGCGGGCCGCCCAGACGGCGAAGACGAACGGCAGCCCGGTCCACTCCTTCCACAGCGCGCCCAGGTCGTGCACGGCCAGGCCGTAGCGGGGGCCGTCGAGCAGGTTGGCCCGCAGTGCCGCGTCGCCGATCAGCACCGCGGCCTCCGCCTCCTGCATCATCAGGCTCAGGTCCGGCGGGCAGGTGTAGTAGTCGGGCCGGACGCCGTACCGCTCGGCCAGCAGCAGCTGGGCGAGGCGGACGGAGGTGCGGGAGGTCGAGCCGAGGGCGACCCGGGCGCCGTCCAGGCGTTCCAGCGGGACCTGCGAGACGATCACACAGGACATCACGGGGCCGTCGCAGCCGACGGCGATGTCGGGGAAGGCGACGAGTTCGTCGGCGTGCCTCAGGAACTCGACGAGGGTGATCGGCCCGATGTCGAGGTCGCCCGCCACCAGTCGCTCGCTGAGCTTCTCCGGGGTGTCCTTGGTGAGCTCGAAGTCGAGGAGGGTGCCGGTTCTCGCGAGCCCCCAATAGAGGGGCAGGCAGTTCAGGAACTGGATGTGGCCGACACGCGGCCGGGTGCGAGAATTGTCCACATCGCGAGACTAGCCCCCGGGTCGGGCGAGGCGTCCCGCACCCCCGCCGGTGACCTCCGGTCGACCATCCGGGTGGATCGTTCAAACATCCGAGTGACGTGATCTTGGCCTCTCTTGCTTTCCGGTGCCTGCATGCTAGGCTCGCCACAAGTTGCAGTTTGGTTTCCCTTGCAGTGCAGAGCCTGCGGAGCATGTGACCGCGGGCTCTAGTCGTTTTCAGACGAATGCAGTTGTGCGGCATGGACGTGTTTTCACACTTGCAGGTTCTGGAGCAGGGCGACCCTTTGGGCCCAAGGAGGGCTTATGGCTACCGGAACCGTTAAGTGGTTCAACGCCGAAAAGGGCTTTGGCTTCATCGCCCAGGAAGGCGGCGGCCCCGACGTCTTCGTCCACTACTCCGCGATCAACGCCACCGGCTTCCGCTCCCTCGAGGAGAACCAGCAGGTGAGCTTCGACGTCACGCAGGGCCCGAAGGGTCCCCAGGCGGAGAACGTCACCCCGGTCTGATCGCAGACTGAGTGCAGTACCCAAGGAGCCCTGTCGCCGGACCGGCGACGGGGCTCCTGCCTTTGTCCTGCGGTATTCCAGTGATCCAGTACTCCACCGGGTGAATTCCCGGTGAATTCCCGGCCTGCGCGACAGAACTCAGGCGTGCTGCATGACCAGTACGAACATCGTGCCGGGAGCGAGTGCTTCATAGGAGTGCGGGACGTCGCCGCGATAGGTCATGTAGTCGCCCGGGCCCAGTTCGGCCTCCGCCCCGGACGGCCCCGCCTTCACCCGTCCCGCACCGACGATCAGATGCTCCACCGTTCCCGGAATGTGTGGTTCCGATTGGCGGGCCGACCCGGGTTCCGCCCGTAGGTGGTAGATGTCGCGGCGGGCGCCCGGAGGACTGGCCGACAGGAGGGTCGCCAGGTAGGGAGCCTGCTCCGAGGCGACCGAGGGCCCCTGCCCGGCACGGATCACCCGCACCGCGGGTGCCGGCGGCTCGACCAGCGCACTGAACGGCACGCCCAGCGCCACGGCCAGCGCCCAGAGCGTCTCCACACTCGGATTGCCGCTCGCCCCTTCGAGCTGCGACAGCGTGGACTTGGCGATACCGGCCCGCTTTGCCAACTCGGAGAGGGACAGCCCGGCGCGGGTGCGCTCGCGCCGGAGCGATGCGGCGATCCAGTCCAGCGGGAGCCTTGCCGGCGCCGCGGCGCCCGCCGGCCCGCCACGGCCACCGCCACCCGCCGGCCCGCCACCGCCACCCGCCTCTCGGCCGTCCGGATTCCTCCGGCCCTTGCCCGCGGATCCCTTCCGGCTCTCCGAAGCGTCCGGACTGTCGGACATCACCACTCCTTCCGTTCGCCACATCGGTCCGATCGTTCGTCTTGACGAACACACCGTTGACCGTTCAGTGTGAAAAACATGCGTTCGGCACAACGAACATACTCCGCGGACCCGGAGCTGCTGCGGGACGTCTCCCTCGTCTGCCTGGCCGGCGGCATCGTCGGCGTGTCCTTCGGCGCGATCGCGGTGGCCGGGGGTCTGCCCGTGTGGGTGCCGGTGGTGATGTCGCTCCTCGTGTACGCGGGGTCGGCCCAGTTCACCGCGGTCGGCATCCTGCTCGCCGGCGGCGGCCCGGTCGCCGCCGCGGCCACCGGGCTGCTGCTCAACGCCCGCACGGCAGCCTTCAGCCTGGCCGTCGCCGACCTCATCGGTGGGGGCCGCGCCGCCCGGCTGCTCGGCGCGCACCTGGTCACCGACGAGACGGTCGCCTTCGCACTGGCCCAGTCCGACCCGGCACGGCGCCGGACCGCGTTCTGGGTGTCGGGCGTCGGCCTGTTCGCCGTGTGGAACACCGCCGTCCTGGCCGGGGCGCTGGCCGGCCGGGCACTGGGCGACACGGCCGTCTACGGACTGGACGCCGCCTTCCCCGCCGTCCTCACGGCACTGGTCCTGCCCACCCTGCGGGAGAACCCGGCGGTCCGGCGCGCGGCACTGCTCGGCGCGGCCCTCGCCCTCGCCGTCACCCCGTACGTCCCGGCCGGTGTGCCGGTACTGCTCGCCCTGGCCGGGCTGCTCGCCCGCGGCCCCCACCACGGAAGGGGGGACGCGGCATGAACGCGACGGTCGTGGTGATCCTCGCGCTGGCCGCCGGCACCTACGCGTTCCGGCTGACCGGTCCGCTGCTGCACGGACGGGTCAGCATCCCGCCGGGTGTGCAGCGGCTGCTGTCCGCGGGGGCCGTCGTCGTGCTCGTGGCCCTGTTGGCGACGGGCGCCCTCACCGAGGCGGGCGGGTTCGCCGGGTGGGCTCGCCCGGCCGGGGTCCTGGCGGGCGGGGTGCTGGCTTGGCGTCGGGCGCCGTTCGCGGTGGTCGTCCTGGGCGCTGCGGGTACCGCGGCGGCGCTGCGAGCGGCGGGCGTGGCCTGAACCCGACGCCCGCCGACCCGCCCCGGACCCTTCCCCACCGAACGCCGACCCCCGACTCCTGCTCCGACAACAACAGCGACGGCGACAGCGGTCAGCCGCCAGCGGTCAGCCGTCAGCGGTCAGCCCGCGCTCGCTCCGAGGATCGAGCGGCAGTCCTCCCATGCGGCGCGGCTGAGCTGCGGCCGAAGGCGGGTGAACAGGGCCAGCAGCCCCGGGCCGTGGCGGTCGCGGAAGGCGGAGTCCCTTACGGCGAGGTCGAGTTCGTTGGCTGCGGTCAGCTCCGCGAAGTCGTGCAGCTCTCCGGGTGCCGGGGGATCGGCCCGCCCCGTGAAGCGGTCGTGGAACAGGGCGTTCGGGGAGCCGAGGCCCGCGTACGTGGCCGTGCGCGCACACCCGCCGTACCGCCGGACGATCGTCTCGGCCTCGGCACCGATGACCCCCGCGAGGTCGGCGCGACGGTCGAGGGGGAGCAGGACCGCGGGAAAGCCGTCCGTGCCGTAGCAGGCGTGGCACAGTCCGGCCAGCCGGAGCGCGGGGCGGGCGCCCCAGCCGGCGAGGCGGGAGCGGACCCGGCCGAGGTGGTCCAGGAGGGTGCCGCCGGGGTGCGGAACGCGGTCGGCGCCGAGATCCCGTAGGAAGGCCGCGGCCCGAGCCGCGGCGGGGTCCGGGGCCGTGTCCGTGTCCGGGGGCGTGCCCGGTTCCGGGTCCGGATCCGAGTCCGGGGGCTGCTGGGGATGCATCGGGGAGGTCGGCACGCGGGGTCTCCTGTGCGGTGGGCCGGGACTGGGCGCAGCGGTGGGTGGGTCGGCACCCGCTCCCTCCTCCCTGCCGGTCCGGACTGCGGCCGAGTGGTGGGGCGGGTTGCCGCCCGGGGCCCTGCAGTGATCGTCGTACAGCCGCACGAGTGCAGTCAATCCTTGGGATTTGTTGCCGGACCCAAGGTCTGCCTTGGGTATCGTGCGCCCCTGTGACTCTCGACGACCTGCGCGTTTTCGTGGCCGTGTGCCGCGCCGGAAGCCTCAGTGCGGTGGCCCGCGACCTCGGCTGCACCCAGTCCGCGGTCAGCCAGCACGTCCGGCGGCTGGAACGGGAGACGGGCGTCGCCCTGTTGGAGCGGCAGCCGCGCGGGGTCGCCCCCACGGATGCGGGCCACGTCCTGAAGGAGGCTGCCGGGGAGGGTATTTCGGCGCTGGACCTGGCGGTGCGCCGGCTTCGGGACCTCGCCGACGGCGGGAGCGGGTGCGTGCGGGTGGCGACCGGGGCGACGACCGTACGTCATTTCATGGCGGACGCGGTGGTGGCGTTCCGGCGCAGGTATCCGGCGGTCAACCTGGAGTTCCGCACGGTGAGTTCGGGGCGCGGCAGCCTCGACGCGCTGGCGGACGGGACGCTCGACCTGGCGTGGATCACCCTGGGCCCCCCGGCGCGGGGCGTCGAGCAGCGGCCGGTGGTGGACCTGCCGTGGGTGCTGGCGGTCGGCAGCGACGACCCCCTGGCCCGGCAGGGCTCGGTGGACCCGGTGGCGGACCTGCGGGACGTGCGCCTGATCCGCCTGCCGCCCAACTCCGCCTCGGCGGCCCGGCTGGAGGCCGCCTGCGAGGAGTTGGGGGTTCGGCTGGCGTACGACACCAGCGTCGCCGACTGGGACACGGCGCTGCTGCTGGCCGAACTCGGCGTGGGCCGGGCGGTGGTTCCAGCGCTGCCCGGTCTGCCGGTGCCGGGGACCGGCGGTCTGCGCCTGGTACCGGTGCGGGGGTTGCGCCCGCTGCCGGTGGGCTGGGCGGTGCGCCGTTGGGACGCGCTGAGTCCGGCGGCCCGGGCGTTCGCGGACACGGTGGCGGCGGGCCAGGCCCGTACTGCCGGAGCCACGGACGGCCAGGCCCGTACTGCCGGAGCCACGGACGGCCAGGCCCGTACTGCCGGAGCGGCGGAGGGCGGTACCGGCGATCCGGCTAGCGGTCGTACAGCGCCTCCACATCCCCGGCGAAGTCGCGCAGGATCGCCTGGCGCCGCAGCTTCATCGACGGGGTGAGATGGCCCGCCTCCTCGGTGAAGTCCACCGGCAGGACGGTGAAGCGGCGGATGGACTCCGGGCGGGAGACGAGCGTGTTGGCCTCGTCGACGGCCCGTTGCAGCACGGCGTGCAGTTCGGCGTCGTCGCGGAGGAGTTCCGCGGTGGCGGGGTGCCTGCCGTTCATGCGGCGCCAGTGCGAGACGCCGTCCAGGTCGAGGGTGAACAGGGCGGCGACGTAGGGGCGTTGGTCGCCCACGAGGAGGCAGTGCGAGACGAGGGGGTGGGAGCGGAGCCAGTTCTCCATCGGGGCGGGCGCCACGCTCTTGCCGCCGGAAGTGATCAGCAGCTCCTTCTTGCGTCCGGTGATCGTCAGGTATCCCTCGTCGTCCAGCTCGCCGAGGTCGCCGGTGGCCAGCCAGCCGTCCCGGGCGGCCGGTACGACACCGCCGGCCGCGGGGTCCCAGTAGCCGCGCAGCACGTGCTCGCCGCCGACGAGGATCTCGCCGTCGGCGGCGATGCGGATCCTGGTGCCGGGCAGCGGCCAGCCGACGGTGCCCAGGCGGGGTCTGAGCGGCGGTGTGACCGTGGTGGCGCCGGTCGTCTCGGTCAGCCCGTAGCCCTCGTAGATCTCGATGCCCGCACCGGCGTAGAACGCGGCCAGTCGGCGGCCGAGCGGTGAGCCGCCGCAGATGGCGTACTTGACCCTGCCGCCCATCGCGTTGCGGATGCGCCGGTAGAGCAGGGGGTCGTAGAAGGCGCGCGCAGTCCGCAGCGCGCGGGAGGGGCCGGGGCCGGTGCCGGTCTGCCGAGCCTCCAGCGCCTCCCCGTACCGGCGGGCGACGGCGGCCGCCCGGTCGAAGGAGGAGGCCCGGCCGCCGGTCTCCGCCTTCGCGCGGGCGCCGTTGTAGATCTTCTCCAGCATGTACGGGATGGTCAGCAGGCAGGTGGGCCGGAAGGCGGCCAGGTCCGGCAGCAGGTCCTCGGCCTTCAGGCTGGGCGCGTGGCCCAGCCTGACCCGGGCGCGGACGCAGGCCACGGCGACCATGCGGCCGAACACGTGCGACATCGGCAGGAACAGCAGGACCGACGCCTCCTCGCCGACGTTCGCCCGGAAGACGGGGTAGAGGAGTTCGATGGCGTTGTCGACCTCGGCGAAGAAGTTGCCGTGGCTGAGCGCGCAGCCCTTCGGGCGGCCGGTGGTGCCGGAGGTGTAGATCAGGGTGGCCAGGGTGTCCGGGCCCAGCACCCCGCGGCGGACGCTCACCTCCTGGTCGGGAACGGTGGCCGCGCCGAGTTCGGCGAGGCGGTCGACGTGGCCCTTCTCCATCACCCACAGGTGGCGCAGCTCGGGCAGTCGGCCGCGTTCGGGGCCGACGGCGGCCGCCTGGGCGGAGGTCCCGGTGACGAGGGCGACCGCGCCGGAGTCCTGGAGTATCCAGCGGACCTGGTGCACCGAGGAGGTGGGGTAGACGGGTACGACGACCAGTCCGGCCGCCCAGGCGGCGAAGTCGAGGAGCGTCCACTCGTAGGTGGTGGGTGCGAGGACGGCGATCCGGTCGCCGGGCACCAGGCCCTCCGCGATCAGCCCTTTGGCGACGGCGAGCACCTCCCCGGCGAACTGCGCCGCCGTCACGTCCGCCCAACGGCCGTCGGGGATGCGGCGGCTGAGCACGACGGAGTCCGGGGCGGCGGCCGCGTTCTCGAACGGCAGGTCGGCGAGGGAGCCGTGCCGCACGGTCCGGGCGAGGGGCGGGACGTGGGCTTCTCTGACGGTGCCGTCCAGCCGCCTGGTCTCGGGCGCCACCAGGGCGGGGGCGCGGGTGCCGTCGAGGTCGCCGAAGGCGTCGGGGGCGGCGGGAGGAGGGTGTGGCGTGGACACGAGCGGCTCCTGAGGCGGGCGGCGGGCTGCCGGCTGTTGCCTGTGACGTACGTGCCCCGCGGGCCGGGGCGTTCAGCCGCGGGCGGCCCTCGGAGGGGCGGCGTTCACCAGCGGCGGGACAGGGAATCGTACGGTGCCCCTGTGGGGGCCCTGTGCGGGTTCCGGCAGGGTCCGGGGGCGGGGGTGTGCAGCCTCGCGGGCCGCGCTGAGGGGCAGTCAGCAGGCTTCTGGAGCGGCCTGGTTGGCGGCCGGTCCGGCCGTCCTCGTGCCGGGCCGCCGGATACCGGTCGCGGTGTTGTCCCGCTGGTGGTCCCCGGCGGCCTCCCGTCGGCCGGTCGCGGCTCTCCGGTCGGCGCGGTGGCCCTTGCTCCCGCGGTGCGGCTCCGCAGCGCTCATCTCCACCCGCTCCTCCCCCTCCGACAGAGACTTACCTCCGGTAACATTACTCCACAGTAAGTAGGGGCGTTAAGTGCTCCGCCACCGTCGGGACGAGCTGGGAGTGGCACATGGCCGGGCGGACGGAACCTGCCGGGGGCGCGACGACCGTCGTACTGGCCGCCCCGCCGGCCCTGGGCCCGCTCCTCGCCCGCGGCGCGCTGCTGTCCCCCTTCAAGCGGCCCGGCCCGCTCGCCGCCGCCCCGCCCACCCGGGTCGCGCTGACCGGCCTGCGGGTCGAGCCCACCCGCCTGGCCGCCTACGAGCGGGTGTGCGGATTCGCGACCGGCGGTGACGCCCTGCCGGTCACCTACCCGCACGTGCTCGGCTTCCCGCTCGCCGTGCGGTTGATGAGCGACCGCGCGTTCCCGCTGCCGCTGCTCGGCCTGGTACACACCTCGATCACGCTCACCCGGCACACCTCGCTCGCCGTCGGCGGGGAGTACGAACTCACCGTGCACGTCGACGGCCTGCGCCCGCACCGGCGCGGCACGGAGGCCGTCGTGGTCACCGAGCTGCGGGACGGCGGGGCCACGGTGTGGGAGTCGACGAGCACCTATCTGGCCCGGCACCGCACGTCCGCGTCCACTCCAGCACCCCCGGCAGCCCCCACGTCCCCGGCAGCCCCAGCGTCTCCGGCGCCTCCGACCTCTCCGGCACCTCCGGCACCTCCGGCACCTCCGGCGTCCTCTCGGCCGCCCCAGCCGCCGCCGCACCGGCCGACACCGCCCCAGCCGCCGCCCCACCGGCCGGCACCGCCCCAGCCGCCGGACCGGCCGACACCGCCCGAGCCACTGCCGGACCTCGCCGCCTGGCGGCTCGCGGACGACCTGGGGCGGCGCTACGGCGCGGTGTCCGGCGACCGCAACCCGATCCACCTGCACCCGCTCACCGCCCGCCTGTTCGGCTTCCCCCGGACCGTCGCCCACGGCATGTGGACCGTGGCGCGCTGCCTGGCCGCGCACGGCGTACCGGACGCCGTGCACGCGCACGCCGAGTTCCGGTCACCGGTACTGCTGCCGGGGACGGTGCGGTACGCCGCACGCGACGGCCGGTTCGCGCTGCGCGGTGCCGACCGGCTGCACCTGACCGGGCGGATCG